>CAZFET010000017.1:5432-21025 GCA_964517545.1 uncultured Burkholderiaceae bacterium | reverse complement strand
CGGGCTGAACTTATACTTCGGCTCTTTTAACGTCCCGCTGATTTTAATCACCCCAAACCTGCCTGCCTGCCCTAATATCGCAGTAGTGATATCTTTAAAAGTCCCGCTTAAAGGCACCATTTCATCCAGGATCTGCACGTTAAGAGAGGCATCTATGGAATTATCAAAACCGATTTTTACCGGCCCGCTTAAATTAGCGATGTTGCTTTTTAAAACCAGCTCATCCGACCAGACCTGCTTATCCTGGATCAGGAAGGCACAACTGCCTTCGCTAAAGACAATATTAGCAAAGTCCCGGCCAAAGACCAGCGCGCCTAATCCTTTAAATAAATCCAATTGCCAAAGATTTCCCTCGCGAATGCTTATTCTTCCCGCGCCGTTAAGCCGGTTGAGGTCGTTTGAGAATCCGTTGATCTTTAATTCCGCGCTCAACGTGCCGGAGCAGTACGCGCTGGTCGAGCGCTTCTTCGGCGGCTGAGCGGCGGCCCTCCCCAGAATCGAACTAGGGGCTTGCGCCCCGTGCGTGCACGACGGCCAATCGAAGCCGACGGCCGCGCGGCGCCGGCCGTCGTGCATCCGCCGCGCCGCCTGGAGGAGGGCCTGCCATGCCGAGCTATCTCATCGACACGTACAAGCTGCGTCTCGAGATCCAGCGCTACGGGAACCCCGTGACCACGCACCGGCACCGCATCGTCGAGATCGCGAGCGTGCCGCAGTTCCACGGCATCGTGGAGCGCGCGGTGCTCAACTTCTCGACGCAGTGGGACAGCTGGAGCAGCACGCCGGCGGTGGGCTATCTCAGCACCTCCAACCCGCTGCAGCCGACGCTGTGGGGCTGGCTGCCGTCGACCGAGTTCGCGTTCTGGTACGACGTGCTGCGCACCGAGAAGCCGCTCACGTTCTTCTACGACATCACGCCGATCGGCGGCGTGAGCTACGTCGGACGCATCACCCTGGGCACGTCGACCGAACCGCTCGGCGAAGGACCGCACGATCTGTCGCCCTGAGCGCCGCGCGCGGCCTGCTCCAGCACGGCGACCGACTCCGCCTCCAGCAGCGGCCCGTCCACCTGCACCGGCGGCGCGCTGCCGGCGAACACGCTGCGCGCGTCGACGGGCAGCAGGTCGCCGCCCAGCACGCGCGCCATCTCGGCCTGCGATGCGGCGTACACCACGCGGCGCACGCCGGCCCAGAACAGCGCGCCGCAGCACATCGCGCAGGGTTCGCCGCTGGCGTAGACCGTGGCGCCTTGCGTGATGGCCGCGCCGAGTCGTTCGCGCGCGCGTCGCACGAGCACGGTCTCGGCGTGCGCGGTGCAGTCGCCCGTGCTCCGCTGCTCGTTGCCGGCGGCGAACACCGCGCGGCCGTCCACCACGAGCACGGCGCCGTAGGGCATGTTGCCGGCGGCGAGCGCGTCGCGCGCGACGGCGATGTCGCGGCGCATGTGGGCAGCATCGGCCTCGCGGTCGTCGCGGTGCGGGCCGGCCACGGTGCCGGAGGCGTCGGCGGTGTCGACGGTGGAGGCGGTGGAGGCGGTGGAGGCGGGCACGGGCTGGGGCTTCATGCCGCGAGCGTAGCGCGCTGCGCGCGTGGCGCGACCTCTCTATGATGTTCGGCCTTGCCTCCAGGGAGCCTCATGACGGAGCCGTCTCGCGCCGGCCTGATCCGCATCCGCGGTGCACGCCAGCACAACCTCAAGAACCTCGACCTCGACCTGCGCACCGGCGAGATGACGGTGGTCACCGGCCCGAGCGGCTCGGGCAAGTCGAGCCTCGTGTTCGACACCTTGTACGCCGAGGGCCAGCGACGCTACGTCGAGACGTTCAGCGCCTACGCGCGGCAGTTCCTCGACCGCATGGACCGGCCGGCGGTCGACCGCGTGGACGGCGTGCCGCCGGCCATCGCGATCGACCAGACCAACCCGGTGCGCACCTCGCGCAGCACGGTCGGCACGATGACCGAGCTGAACGACCACCTCAAGCTGCTGTTCGCGCGCGCCGGCCAGCTGTTCGACCGCGAGACGGCGCGCCCGGTGCGCCACGACAGCCCGGAGACGATCCACGCCGACCTCGCCGCGCGCACCGCCGCGGCCGGCGACCCGCGGCTGGTGCTGACCTTCCCGGTCGAGCTGCCGGCGAACACCACGCCGGCCGAGGTCGAGCAGTGGCTCGCCGCGAGCGGCTTCACGCGCGTGCACGCCGAGTCGACGGAAGGCGGGCGCAAGCGGCTGCACGTGGTGGCCGACCGCTTCCGCTTCTCGACCACCGAGAAGTCGCGCGTGATCGAGGCGATCGAGCTCGCGCTGCGCCGCGGCGGCGGGCGCGTGAACGTGCACGCGCTGGCGTCGACCGACGGCGAGCCCGAGTCCGTGTGGCGCTGGTCCACCGGCCTGCACTGCCCCGAGAGCGACCTGCGCTACGCCGACCCGCAGCCGTCGATGTTCTCGTTCAACTCGGCCTTCGGCGCCTGCGAGACCTGCCGCGGCTTCGGCCGCGTGATCGGCGTCGACTGGGGGCTGGTCATCCCCGACCATCGCAAGACCCTGCGCAGCGGCGCGATCAAGCCGCTGCAGACGCCGGCCTGGAAGGAGTGCCAGGACGATCTGATGAAGTACGCCGGCGAGGCCGGCATCCCGCGCGACACCGCGTGGAGCCAGCTCACCGAGGCGCAGCGCGAGTGGGTGATCGAGGGCAGCCCGCACTGGAAGGGCCAGTGGAACAAGCAGTGGTACGGCATCCGCCGCTTCTTCGGCTACCTGGAGAGCAAGGCGTACAAGATGCACATCCGCGTGCTGCTGTCGAAGTACCGCAGCTACACGCCGTGCAGCACCTGCGGCGGCGCGCGCCTCAAGCTGGAGTCGCTGCTGTGGCGCATCGGCTCGAAGGACGACGCCGACGCGGTGATGGAGCCCGCGGCGCGCTACCGGCGCTTCCTGCCGGTGGGCGTGCGCTGGTCGCGCGAGCAGCTCGATGCGATGCCCGGGCTGTGCCTGCACGACCTGATGCTGCTGCCGATCGAACGGCTGCGCGTCTTCTTCGATCGCCTCTGCGTCGCCCCCGCCTCCGTTGACTCCCCCTCCGTCGCCCCCGCCTCCGTTCGGGCCGAGCCCGTCGAAGCCCCTCTCGCGCACGCCCCCTCGTCCAGCCCGGGCCGGACCGGCGACCAGGAGGCGCTGAAGCTGCTGTACGACGAGATCCGCACCCGCCTGAAGTACCTGTGCGACGTCGGCCTCGGCTACCTGACGCTCGACCGGCAAAGCCGCACCCTGTCGGGCGGCGAGGTGCAGCGCATCAACCTCACCACCGCGCTCGGCACCTCGCTGGTCAACACCATGTTCGTGCTCGACGAGCCGTCGATCGGCCTGCACCCGCGCGACATGGGCCGCATCGTCGAGGCGATGCACCGGCTGCGCGACGCCGGCAACACCCTGGTGGTGGTGGAGCACGATCCGGCGGTGATGCTGGCGGCCGACCGCCTGATCGACATGGGCCCCGGCCCCGGCGAGCGCGGCGGGCGCATCGTGTTCGACGGCACGCCCGAGGCGGTGCGCGAGGCCGACACCCTGACCGGCGCCTACCTCGGCGCGCGCAAGCAGGTCGGCATGGGCTTTCGCCGGCCGGTGGTCGAGGCGACGCCGCGGCTCGTGCTCGAAGGCGCGCGCGAGCACAACCTCAAGAACGTCACCGTCGAGCTGCCGCTGCAGCGGCTGGTGGTGGTGACCGGCGTGTCGGGCTCGGGCAAGAGCACCCTGATCCAGGACGTGCTGTACCCGGCGCTGGCGCGCCACTTCGGCCAGCCCACCGAGTCGCCCGGCGCGCACGAGCGCCTGCTCGGTGCCGACTGGCTGGGCGGCGCGGTGTTCGTCGACCAGAGCCCGATCGGCAAGACCGCGCGCTCCAACCCCGCGAGCTACGTCGGCGCGTTCGACGAGATCCGCAAGCTGTTCGCCGACGCGCCGCTGGCGCGCGAGCGCGGCTACGGTGCGGGCATGTTCAGCTTCAACGCCGGCGACGGCCGCTGCCCCACCTGCGGCGGCTCGGGCTTCGAGCACGTCGAGATGCAGTTCCTGTCCGACGTGTACCTGCGTTGCCCCGACTGCGACGGCCGGCGCTTTCGGCCCGAGGTGCTGGAGGTGCGCATCGTGCGCGGCGCCCGGCGGCTGTCGGTGCACGACGTGCTGGAGCTCACGGTGAGCGAGGCGGTGCAGCTGTTCCACGACGACCGCGACGTGCTGCGCCTGCTGCAGCCGATCGTCGACGTCGGGCTCGACTACGTGCGGCTCGGCCAGCCGGTGCCGACCCTGTCGGGCGGCGAGGCGCAGCGGCTCAAGCTCGCCGGCTTCCTGGCCGAGGCCGCGAGGAGCGGCGCCACGCAGCCGGTGGCGAAGAAGGGCACCTTGTTCCTGTTCGACGAGCCGACCACCGGCCTGCACTTCGACGACATCGCCAAGCTGATGCGCGCGCTGCGCAAGCTGCTCGACGCCGGCCACTCGCTGGTGGTCATCGAGCACAACCTCGACGTCATCCGCGCGGCCGACTGGATCGTCGACCTCGGCCCCGAGGGCGGCGACGCCGGCGGCGAGCTGGTGTGCGCCGGCACGCCCGAAGACGTGCGCGCGCATCCGTCGTCGCACACGGGGCGCGCGCTGCGCGAGTACGCGGCGGCGCTGGGCCTCGACGGCGTGCTGCGCGCCGAGGAGGACCGCCCGCTGCAGTCGCTGGCGCGCGCGCGGCGGGCCGCGCAGAACGCCGTCGACGACGCGATCCGCATCGTCAACGCGCACGAGCACAACCTGAAGTCGCTGACGGTCGACATCCCGCGCGGCAAGTTCAACGTGATCACCGGCGTGTCGGGCTCGGGCAAGAGCACGCTGGCCTTCGACATCCTGTTCAACGAAGGCCAGCGCCGCTACCTGGAGAGCCTGAACGCCTACGCGCGCAGCATCGTGCAGCCGGCCGGCCGGCCCGAGGTCGACGCCGTGTACGGCATCCCGCCGACCGTGGCGATCGAGCAGCGGCTGTCGCGCGGCGGCCGCAAGAGCACGGTGGCCACCACCACCGAGGTCTGGCACTTCCTGCGGCTGCTGTGGGTCAAGCTCGGGCTGCAGCACTGCGTGAAGGACGGTTCGCCCGTCATGCCGCAGAGCGCCGAGAGCATCGCCGCGCAGCTGCTGCGCGAACACCGCGGCGTGCACGTGGGGCTGCTCGCGCCGCTGGTGGTCCACCGCAAGGGCGTGTACACCGACCTCGCCAAGTGGGCCAAGGCGCGCGGCCACACGCACCTGCGCGTCGACGGCGAGTTCCTGAAGGTCGATCCGTGGCCGCGGCTCGACCGCTTCCGCGAGCACACCATCGAGCTGCCGGTGGGCGACCTGGTCGTCGCGCCGCAGCGCGAGGCCGAGCTGCGCGCGCTGCTGTCGAAGGCGCTCGAGGCGGGCCGCGGCGTGATGCACCTGCTGCATCCGCTGGACGGCCTGGCCGCGCGCATGGAGCAGGGCGCGTCGACGGCCGGGCTCGGCGCGGTGACGGTGTTCTCCACCAAGCGCGCGTGCCCGAGCTGCGGCACCAGCTATCCCGAGCTGGACCCGCGCATGTTCTCGTACAACAGCAAGCACGGCTGGTGCCCGGCCTGCGTCGGCACCGGCCTCGCGCTCACGCGCGAGCAGCGCAAGGCCTACGACGACTCGGTGCGCGCCGACGACGACAAGGGCCGCGAACGGAGCTTCCCGGCCGAGGAGGCCGAGGTCGAGGGCGTGGCCGAGCAGCCCTGCCCCGAGTGCCACGGCACGCGGCTCGCGCCCGCGTCGCGCGCGGTGCGCTTCGACGGCCGGCCGATCGGCGAGGTGGCCGCGTGGTCGGTGGCCGACGCGCGGCGCTGGATCGACGGCTCGCGGCTCGCGGGGCGCGAGGCCGACATCGCGCGCGACGTGATCGCCGAGATCCGCAGCCGGCTGCAGTTCCTCGAGGCCGTCGGCCTCGGCTACCTCACGCTCGACCGCGCGGCGCCCACGCTGAGCGGCGGCGAGGCGCAGCGCATCCGCCTGGCGGCGCAGCTCGGCAGCAACCTGCAGGGCGTGTGCTACGTGCTCGACGAGCCGACCATCGGTCTGCATCCGCGCGACAACGGCATCCTGCTCGGCGCGCTGCAGACGCTCAGCGACAAGGGCAACACGCTGGTCGTGGTCGAGCACGACGAGGACACGATCCGGCGCGCCGAACACGTCATCGACATCGGCCCCGGCGCCGGCAAGCGCGGCGGCCGGCTGGTGGCCGCCGGCACGGTGCAGGCGCTGTCGCGCCATCCCGACTCGCTCACCGGCCGACTGCTCGCGCGACCGCCGGTGCATCCGCTGCAGCCGCGGCGCGGGGTGGCCGACGACGGCGCGGCGCTGCGGCTGCGCGGCGCGTCGCTGCACAACCTGCAGCGCATCGACGTGCGCGTGCCGCTGCAGCGCCTGGTGGCGGTGACCGGCGTGTCGGGCTCGGGCAAGAGCACGCTGGCGCGCGACGTGCTGCTGGCCAACATGGCCGCGGCGGTGGCGTCGCGCAAGGCGCCGGCGGCGTGGACCGGCTGCGACGGGGTCGAGGGCTGACAGGCGGTGGACCGCGTGCTCGAGGTCGACCAGACGCCGATCGGCAAGACGCCGCGCTCCTGCCCCGCCACCTACGTCGGCTTCTGGGACGCGATCCGGCGCCTGTTCGCCGAAACACTCGAGGCCAGGGCGCGCGGCTACGGCCCGGCGCGCTTCAGCTTCAACACGGGCGACGGGCGCTGCCACGTGTGCGAGGGGCAGGGCCTGCGCACCATCGAGATGAGCTTCCTGCCCGACGTGAAGGTGCCGTGCGAGGCGTGTCGCGGCGCGCGCTTCAACCCCGAGACCCTGGCCGTCACCTGGCGCGGCCGCAGCATCGGCGAGGTGCTGCAGATGGAGGTCGACGAGGCGGTCGGCTTCTTCGCGTCGATGCCGCAGATCGCGCATCCGCTGAAGCTGCTGCAGGACGTGGGGCTCGGCTACCTCACGCTCGGCCAGCCGTCGCCCACCTTGTCGGGCGGCGAGGCGCAGCGCATCAAGCTCGTGACCGAGCTGTCCAAGGTGCGCGACGACGTCACGCGAAGAGGCCAGAAGCCGCCGCACACGCTGTACGTGCTCGACGAGCCGACGGTCGGCCTGCACATGGCCGACGTCGAGAAGCTCATCCGCGTGCTGCACCGGCTGGTCGACGGCGGGCACAGCGTGGTGGTGATCGAGCACGACCTCGACGTGATCGCCGAGGCCGACTGGGTGATCGACCTCGGCCCCGAAGGCGGCGCCGGCGGCGGACGGGTCGTGGCGGCCGGCACGCCGGAAAGCGTGGTCGCCGGCGGCAGCCACACGGGAGTGGCGCTCGCGCCGGTGCTGGCGCGCGGGCTGGAGCCGGCCGCCGCGACCTGAGGCGTCGTCAGCCGCGCGGGCGGCGACGCCGCCGGTTCACGCCCGGCACGTCTGCCACTGACGGCTGTAGGCGCTCGCCGGCTTGACCACGGTGGTGGCGGCGCTCATCGCGGTGGAGCGGCTGCCGAGTTCCATCTCGAGCTTGAACGCGTACTTCTCGAAGAAGGCCTTGAACATCTCGCCGCCGCGCGTGCCGACGGCGTGCAGCCGGTCGGTCTTCGCGTCCCATTCGAGCAGCACCGCCGCCAGCGGCTGCGGCGCCGGGCCCGCCACCACGCGCGCGCCGTGCGACGGGTCGTAGCGCGAGTCGTCGCCGCAGCAGTGGATCACCAGCGGCGGCTCGCTGCCCTGGCCCTTGCGCACGCCGATGAAGCTGATCGCCGGCGTCGGGTACATGAGCTTGTGCGCGCAGATCGCCGAGAAGGCGACGATCGACTTGCGCGGCCCCACGCCGGGCGGCGTGGCGTAGGGCTCCTTCGCCTCGGTGACGAGCTCGGTGCCGCGCACCTCGCGTTCGAGCGCGAGCAGGAACACCGGCGACGCGACGAACGGGTAGTTGAACAGCTGCGGCTCGCCGACCTTGAGCTGCGCCGCGTGGAACGGCTCGCCGAACGCATCGACCAGCAAGGTGCGCGGATGACGCCTCGTCTCGCCCGCGGCCACCACCGGCAGCGCGCCCGACGCGGCCCACGCGCCGGCCACGCAGGCGGCCTGCCGCATCAGGTCGCGCCGTTCGGCGTCGATGTCGTCGGAACCGGGCGGCGTCGGGGCGTGGGCGGCGTGCGGCATGGGCGCAAGGTACACGATGCGGGCGGGACGCGGCAACGGGCGGTGCACGGGTCCACGGTCTCGCGGCGCGCCCCGTCGTCGCGACCTTGCGAGAGGGGAGATGGGACACGAGAGGGGGAAGTGGCACACTCGCCTCGGGTCCGATGCGGAGTCGCTCCATGCCAGCCAAGCCAGCCAAGCCAGCCAGGTCTTCGTCCAGGGCCGGCGCCAAGCCCGGGACGGCGGCACGTCCGCCGACGTCGCGCCCGCAAGGCGTGCCGCTCGGCGAGCGATTCGTGCTGGTGCCCGTCGAGGGTCGGCAGCCGGCGCGTGCCATGCGCCTCGAAGACTCGGCGTCCGAACTCGTGGCGAAGGCGGTCCGGGCGCTGAGGAAGCCGGGCATCGACCGGGCCGTGGTGTTTCGGGATGCCACGCGGCGCGGCATCTACGCCTACTCGGTCGACCCTGCCGATCCGTCGAGGGTGATCCGCGAGGCGGCCGACGGCACTTCCACGATCGGGCGGCTGATCGACGGGCGGTTCAAGCCGGTGAAGAGCGCGTGACGCGCCGGGCGCCGTCGATCGATCGCCTGCTCGCGGCGATACCGGAGCACGCGGATCGGCCGGCGGCCTTCGTGCTGGCCGGTCACAACGGCTCGGGCAAGTCGACCCTGTGGTACGAGCGGCTGGCCGACCGGCTGCAGCGTCCGCTGGTCAATGCCGATCGCCTCACCGCGGCCATGCTTCCGCCGCCCGGCGACGGCGGGCGGTTGCCGCCGTGGGCGCAGCGCCTGCGCGACGAGGACGAACGCTGGCAACGCCTGTCGCAGCAGTCCGTGCGGGCGCTGACGTCGCTGGCGATGGCCGAGCGCATGCCGTTCGCGTTCGAGACCGTGTTCTCCTACTGGAAGCCGCGGCCCGACGGGTCGCACGCGTCGAAGGCCGACGACATCCGCGCGCTTCAACGCGGGGGCTACTTCGTGGTGCTGCTGTTCGTCGGGCTCGCGTCGGTCGATCTGTCGATCCTGCGCGTCCAGACGCGCAGGCGCCAGGGCGGCCACGATGTGCCGATCGACAAGCTGCTCGAACGATTCCCCCGCACGCAGGCGGCGATCGGCCATGCGTCGGGCATCGCCGACATGACCTTGATGTTCGACAACAGCCGGGGCGTGGCCGAGGCGTTCACGCTGGCCCGGGCGCAGCGCCGCCGCCACGTGCTCTTCGATGTGCGGGACACGAGCTACGCCGTCGATCGGGGACTGTCGCAGGTGGCGGGCCCATGGCTCGATCGCGTGTGCGGGCCGTTCAGGCCGCGCCGGCCGTCGGCCTCGGCCGCGCGACATTGACGCGCGCCATCAACGCGCGCCCGCCCGCTCGAGGATCCCCGCCATCGCCGCGTAGCCGCGACCGCGCGCCAGCGCGAGCGGGCTGGTGCCCTGGCGATCGGGCAGGTTGACGTTGGCGCCGGCCTCGACCAGCACGCGCAGGGTGTCGGTGTGGCGCGCGCCGCCGTCGCCGAGCACGATGCTCTCGATCAGCGCCGTCCAGCCGAGGTTGTTGACATGGTCCAGCGGCGCGCCGGCCTTGACGAGACGGCGCACCACCTCGGCGTGGCCCAGGTGCGCGGCGGCGATGAGCGCGGTGCCGTCGTAGCGGCTGGTCACGTTGGTGGCCTTGCAGCCCAGCGCGAGCGCCGCGTCGAGCGTCGGCAGGTCGTTGGCCACCGCGGCGATGGTCACGATGTCGTAGCGGTCGGACTCCAGCGCGTTGACGTCGGCGCCGCCGGCGGCGAGCGCGCGCATCGCGTCGACCTTGCCGCGGTGTGCGGCCACGTGCAGCGGCGTGCGGCCGTGGCCGTCGCGCGCGTTCGGGTTCGCGCCTTCGCGCAGCAATGCCGCGATGCGCGCGGCATCGCCTGCCGCGGCGGCGGCGTGCAGGCCGCGGTAGGCCTGCAGCTCGGCGGCCGACGGCGGCACCTGGGCGCGCGCGGGCGGCGCGTCCGCGAGGCCGCAGGCCAGCACCGCGGCCAGCGCGGCGCGGACGGCGAGCGCGCCGCGCGGAAACGGCATGCGGCGAACGCCATCGCGGCGCTGCCGCGACACGACGGGTCGGGCGGGCATGCCGTATCGTCGCGCGAGCACGGTCGTCCACGCACTCCCGATGAACCCTCGACTCGCCGACCCCGACCCCGGCCCCGATCCTGAGCCCGGCCGCGACGCCAGCGCCGCCACGGCGCACGAGGCCTGCGACATCGCCGTCATCGGCGCCGGCATCGCGGGCGCCTCGTTCGCGTACTGGGCGAGCGGGCACGCGCGCGTGCTGCTGCTCGAACGCGAGTCGCAGCCCGGCATGCACAGCACGGGCCGCTCGGCGGCGATGTTCATGGAGAGCTACGGCACGCCGCAGGTGCGCGCGCTGACGCGCGCGAGCCGCGCGTTCCTCGAGCGGCCGCCGGCCGGCTTCGTCGACGACGGCGTGCGGCTGATCTCGCCGCGCGGCGCGCTGTACATCGGTGCGGCCGATCGCCGCGACGCGGTCGACGAGCTCGAAGCCGCGCTGCGCGCCGAAGGCGCGTCGGTGCAACGCCTGACGGCGGCCGAGGCGTGCGCGCGCGTGCCGGTGCTGCGGCCCGAGGCGGCCGCGCACGCGCTGCTCGATGCCGACGCCTGCGACCTCGACGTGAACGCGCTGCACCAGGGCTTTCTGCGCGGCGCGAAGGCGCGCGGCGCGAGCGTGCGTTGCGACGCCGAGGTCACGTCGCTGGAGCCCGCGTCCGACGGGGGCTGGCGCCTCGTCGCCGGCGCGCGCGAGCTGCGCGCGCGCGTGGTGGTGAACGCCGCCGGCGCGTGGGTCGACGCGGTCGCGGCGCTCGCCGGGCTGCCGTCGATCGGGCTGCAGCCGCGCCGCCGCTCGGCCTTCACGTTCGCGCCGCCGGCGGGCGTCGAGATCCGCGACTGGCCCTGCGTCGCCGACATCGACGAGAGCTTCTACTTCAAGCCCGAGGCCGGCGTGCTGCTCGGCTCGCCGGCCAACGCCGACCCGGTGCCGCCGCACGACGTGGTGCCCGAGGAGCTGGACATCGCCACCGGCATCCACCGCATCGAGCAGGCGACGACGATGACGATCCGCCGGCCGCTGCGCACCTGGGCCGGGCTGCGCTCGTTCGTGGCCAGCGGCGACCTGGTCGGCGACTGGGACGCGAAGGTGCCGGGCTTCTTCCGCATCGCCGCGCAGGGCGGCTACGGCATCCAGACCAGCGTGGCGATGGGCGCGGCCTGCGCGGCGCGCGTGCTGGGGCAGCCGCTACCGGGCTGGATCGGCGACGCGGGGCTGGGCGGCTTCGACGCGCTGTCGTTGCGCGGCGGCTGAGGCGCGGTGGCGCAGCGCGTGCAGCACGCGCCAGCCCAGCAGCACGCCGAGGATCGCCGCGTAGACCGACCACTCGGCGAAGTCGTTCTTGCCCGCGCGCATCCAGAAGAAGTGCAGCAGCGCGAGCAGCGCGATCGCGTACACGCTGCGGTGCAGCGCCTGCCAGCGCTGCGCGCCCAGCGCCTTGACCGCGCGGTTGAACGACGTGGCCGCGAGCAAGCTCATCGCGAGCAGCGCCGCCGTGCCGACCAGGATGAAGGGCCGCTTGGGGATGTCGCGCACGATGGCCGCGAGGTCGAAGCCCATGTCGAGCCACGCGTAGCACAGCACGTGCAGCACGCCGTAGAAGAACGCGAACAGCCCGAGCATGCGACGCAGCCGCGCCAGCGCGTGCCAGCCGCTCCACTGGCGCAGCGGCGTCACCGCCAGGGTGAGGCACAGGAAGCGCAAGGTCCAGTCGCCGGTCGAGCGGATCAGCGCCTCGGCGGGGTTGGCGCCGAGGGTGTCGGCCAGCGCGCCGTACAGCAGCCACGCGAACGGCCCGAGCGCGGCGACGAAGATCGCGGGCTTGACGGCCGGGTGCAGCAGCAGCTTGTTCACGTGGCGGTGGTCGCGCGCGGCAAGGCGGTCGGCGAGGCGGCGCCGTCGCTCGCGCTAGTAGTGCTTCTTGAGGTCGAGCCCGGCGTACAGCGGGCCGACCTGCGCCTCGTAGCCGTTGAACATCAGGGTCGGGCGCTTCTTCTGGAACACGCCGTCCTCGCCGATGCGCCGCTCGGTGGCCTGGCTCCAGCGCGGGTGGTCGACGTTCGGGTTCACGTTCGAGTAGAAGCCGTACTCCTGCGACGCGGCCTTGACCCAGCTGGTCGCGGGCTGCTTCTCGACGAAGCGGATCTTCACGATCGACTTCGCGCTCTTGAAGCCGTACTTCCACGGCACCACCAGACGCACCGGCGCGCCGTTCTGGTTGGGCAGCACCTCGCCGTACAGGCCGAACGCGAGCAGGGTCAGCGGGTGCTGGGCCTCGTCGAGGCGCAGGCCCTCGACGTAGGGCCACTGCAGCACCGACGAGCGCAGCCCCGGCATCGTGGCCTTGTCGGCCAGGGTCACGAACTCGACGTACTTCGCGTTGCCGGTGGGCTCGACGCGGCGGATCAGCTCGGCCATCGACCAGCCGATCCACGGGATCACCATGGACCATCCCTCCACGCAGCGCAGGCGGTAGATGCGCTCTTCCATCGGCGCGAGCTTCAGCAGCGCGTCGATGTCGAGCGTCTGCGGCTTCTTCACCTCGCCCTCGATCGCCACCGTCCAGGGGCGGGTCTTCAAGGCGTGCGCGTGGCGGGCGGGGTCGGACTTGTCGGTGCCGAATTCGTAGAAGTTGTTGTAGGTGGTGACGTCCTGGTAGGCGGTGAGCTTTTCCATCGTCAGCGCGCCGGGCACGGCGCTGCGCTGCGCGGGCAGCTTGGGCAGCTTGCCGGGGCCGGCGGTGGTCGTCGCGGCCGCCTGCGCGAGCGCGTCGCGCGAGGCCCACGACGCCAGCGCGGCGCCGGCCGAGCCCGCGGCCATCAGCCGCAGCAGCTCGCGGCGGCGCTCGAACACGGCGCGCGGCGTGATCTCGGACGGGACGGGATGCTCGAAGCCTCGGTCGCGGCGGGACGGCATGTGAAGGCGCTCCTCGGTGAGGACGGTCGGGACGGCGGGCGGACCCGGCTGGGTCGAGCGTTCGAGGCGGAACCTTACACCGCGGTTCCGGGCCGTGCCGGCGGCGGGCCGAGCGTCAGCTCAGGGTGCCGAAATTGGTGTCGTCGATGACGGCGGTGAAGCCGCCCGGCTCGTCGCCGAACAGCCGCAGGGAGTTGCGCGTCACGCGCTCGCGGAAGCTCTTGCGCGCGAACAGCTTGGCCTGCGCCTGCTCGGGCAGGTCGGTGATGTTGATGACGTTGCGCACGATCAGCGTGTCGATCACGTCCTCGATCACGCGCACGAAGTCGGCGTCGAGGCGGCCGAACTCCTGCTCGGACGCGCCGGCCGGCGCCAGGCCGACGAAGGCGCGCACCTCGGGGTGGTCGTCGGGCAGCAGTTCGGTGGCGTGCGGCTCGCGCTCGCGGTGCAGGCTCTCGATGCGCCCGAGCGGGTCTCTGCGGACGTACGGCATGCGCAGACTATAGGCGGCGCACGCTCACAGCGAGCCGTACGAGTGCAGGCCCGACAGGAACATGTTCACGCCGAGGAAGGCGAAGGTCGTGACCGCGAGACCGACCAGCGCCCACCACGCCGACACCGTGCCGCGCAGGCCCTTCATCAGGCGCATGTGCAGCCAGGCCGCGTAGTTGAGCCACACGATCAGCGCCCAGGTCTCCTTCGGGTCCCAGCTCCAGTAGCCGCCCCAGGCCTCGGCGGCCCAGAACGCGCCGAGGATGGTGGCGATGGTGAAGAACGCGAAGCCGACCGCGATGGCCTTGTACATCACGTCGTCGAGCACCTCGGGCGCCGGCAGCCGGGCGGCGATGCGGCGGCGCAGCGCGAGGATGCCGCCGACCGCGAGCGCCGACAGCCCGAAGTACACCGCCCAGTAGTCGCTCAGGCCCTCGGCGCTCTTGCTGCGAAAGACCAGCGGCTCGAAGCACAGCACCACGCCGAGCGCCAACAGCGGCGCGAGCTTCCACCAGCGCGTCTCCTCGGCCTGCTGCCGGATCAGGTACGCGAACGCGACCATCGCGGCCAGCGCGAAGGTGCCGTAGCCGATGAAGTTGGCCGGCACGTGCAGCTTCATCCACCAGCTCTGCAGCGCGGGCACCAGCGGCTGGATCTCGTGCGCCTCGCGCACCACCGTGTACCACAGCAGGAAGCCGACGGCCGCGCTGACGATCAGCATCGCGAAGGCGCCGAGCGCGCGCGTGCGGTAGTGCTGCTCGAAGTACAGGTAGAACAAGGTCGTCAGCCAGCAGAACAGCACGAACACTTCGTACAGGTTCGACACCGGGATGTGGCCGACGTCCGGCGCGATCTGGTGGCTCTCGAACCAGCGCACCATCGTGCCGACGAGCGCCATGAACACCGCGGCCCACGCGAGCCGCGAGCCGATGCGCTGCGCCGCGTTGTCGTCCTGCCGCGCGAAGAAGCCGATCCAGTAGAACGCGGTGCTCATGAAGAACAGCACGCTCATCCACAGGATCGCGCTCTGGCTGGACAGGAAGTACTTGAGCAGGAACACCTTGTCGGCCTGCGACAGGTCGGCGCCGAAGGCGTCGGGCGTGCGCGCGTACAGCCCGATCGCGAGCAGCGACGCGGCGCCCACGCCGAGCGCCAGCACGCGCAGCGGCCCCCAGAACCAGCCCAGCCCGATGGCCGCCGGCACCGTGCCGGCGAGGATCCAGGTCTCGTACACGTCCATCGACGCGCGGTAGCGCATGAACGCGTAGCCCGCGCCGGCGACGACGAGCAGGGCGAACAGCCAGTCGAAGGCCGAGCGCCGCGCGAACAGGCCCGGGCGGCCGAGGCGGAGGGTGTCGGTGGCGGCGTTCATGTCAGGCTTCCTTCAGAAGGACCTTGCGCAGCGGGTCGAACTCGGCGTCCGCGTCGAGCGTGCGGCGCTGGGTGGACAGCGCGGTGGTCACGCGCGTGTGCCCGTCGCCTGCGTCTTCGAGCCAGATCCACAGCCGGCGTTCCCGCACGTACAGCATCGCGAACACGCCGACGATCAGCAGCACCGAGCCGAGGTAGACGAGCGTCTTGCCCGGCGCGCGCGCGACCTGGAACACGCTGGCCTGCACCTGCTTGAAGTCGCTGAGCTGCAGCAGCAGCGGCGCCGGGTACAGCATGCTGTCCGACAGCGACAGCACCGCCTGCGTCATGAACTGGCGGGTCTTCTCGTCGGCCGGCATCGGCTTCAGGCCGGTCGAAGGCCTCCTCTTCAAGGCCGACTACCAGCGGAATCGCGAAGAACAGGGAGCGGAGCGGACCGATCCCGATAACGACGTGGTGATGGTGTCATGCGTCGCCTCCTTCTAGCGTCCGCCGCGCTC
>CAZFET010000017.1:0-5422 GCA_964517545.1 uncultured Burkholderiaceae bacterium | reverse complement strand
GCCTGCTCGCGCGTGAGATTGGCCAGCTCGAACAGGCAGCCGTTGAGGATGCGCAGCAGCACCTCCGAGATGCGCGGGCGGTCGGCTTCGGGCACGTTGGTCTCGAGGAAGTCGGCCAGCGCCTGCAGGCCGCCGCGCAGGCTGCCCGGCTTGGTGGGCTCGACGCCGGCGAACAGCGACATCGCCCGCGTGGCGGTGGCGGTGAGCTGCGTCGCCATCTCGGGGCGGTCGGCCGGCGCGGCCAGCGCGACGTAGCGCCGGACCGCCTGTTCGCGCAGTGCCGGGTCGGACAGCGCCTGCTTCATGCGCACCCAGCCTTCGATGCCGTCGGCGTCGTCCACCGGCACGCGCAGGTAGCGGAAGTTGTCCGCCGGCGAGTCGCGCACGCCGAGCAGGAACACGCGCTGCCCGTCGAGCTCGATGGGCAGCATGTAGTGGTGGTACTCGCGCGCCTGGCCGGCGGCGTCGCGCAGCTTGAAGCCGACCGACGGACCGACGTTGCGCAGCTCGCGCTTCTTCGTGACCTTGTCGCCGGCGCCGAGGTGCTGCTGCAGGCGCTCGCCGAGGTCGACCTTGCGCACGTCGGTCGCGCCGCCCGCGGCGGGTTCGCCGAGGTTCTCGACGTTGATGACGCGCAGCTGCGTGAACTCGAGGGCCAGCTTCTCCTGGCCGCCCGAGGCCTGGTTGACGAGCTGCGTGCTGCCGCCGATCGTGCCGGCGATGTCGAACGGCTGGCCCGGCGCGTTCAGCGGCCACGCGCGCAGGGTGAGCGAGGAGCCGCCGTCGTCGAAGCTGCTCTGGTAGATCGCCACGCCGCGGTGGAACGCGGGCTCGTTGACCTTCACGGTGGCGGCGGTCGCGGTCCCCGTCTCGTGGTCGTGGATCACGATCTCGCTCGCGAACAGCTTGGGCATGCCGGTCGAGTAGTACTCGACGATGAACTTCTTCAGCTCCACGTCGAACGGCAGGTCCTGCAGCACGATGCCGTCGCCGAGGTTCAGCACCGCGGTGCCGGAGCGCGCGCCCTCGGGCACGAACAGGTTGCCGCGGAACGTGGGTGTCGCGGACGACAGCCGGTGCTCGGGCTTCACGTCGCGGATCATCCCGCCGCCGAAGAACGCCTCCTTGCCCTGCAGCAGCATCTGCGCGCGCACGATCAGGTCGCCGTCGAACAGGCCGCCCAGGCACACCAGCACGATCGCGCTGTGCGCGGCCAGGTAGCCCAGCCTGTTGGCGCCGCCCTTGCGCGCCGCGACCATCACGCCACGGTCGCGCACCTGCGCCCTGGCGCCCCAGCCGGCCTGCGCGAGCAGCGCCGACACGCGCGCGAGCGCGGCCTCGCGCGTCTCGGCCACGCTGCCCTGCGCCTTGTGGTGGAAGGCCTGCAGCGACTGCTCGCGCACGTGTTCCTTGTAGGTGCGCAGGTCGGCGACGATCTTCGGCGCGTTGCGCGCGATGCACAGGCTGGTGGAGATCACCAGGAACGCGAGGATCAGCAGGAACCACCACGCGCTGTAGACCGCGTAGATGCCGGTCGACTCGAACAGCCGCGCCCAGAACGGCCCGAACTGGTTGATGTAGTTGTTGAGCGGCTCGTTCTGCTTGACGACCGTGCCGATGATCGACGCGATGCAGATCAAGGTGAGCAGCGAGATCGCGAAGCGCATCGACGACAGCAGCTCGACCGCATCGCGCAAGGCGGTCGATCGCGTGCGGACCTCGAGGCCGGCGGTGCTGATGCTCATCGCCGCGGATTGTCGGGGGAAAAACGAATGCCGGCCCACGGGCCGGCATTTCAGGCGGAACCGGCGGCTACGGCGCCGCCGCCGCGCAACGGGCTCAGCGCAGGCCGGCGATGTAGTCGGAAACCGCCTTGATCTCGCGGTCGTTCATCTTGGCCGCGACGCCGGTCATCTGCGCGTTGTTCGCGCGCGCGCCGCTGCGGAAGGCCACCAGCTGCGCCTCGGTGTAGTCGGCGTGCTGGCCGCCCAGGCGCGGATACTGTGACGGAATGCCCGCTCCGGTGGGGCTGTGGCAGCCGGCACAGGCGGGGATGGAGCGGTCGGCGATGCCGCCGCGGTAGATGCGCTCGCCCAGGCGCACCAGTTCCTTGTTCTTCGCGAAGCCCGGCTTGGCCTGCTTGCCGGCGTAGAACGCGGCGACGTTGCGCATGTCCTCGTCGGACAGGGTGGCCGCGAAGCCCTTCATGATCGCGTTGTTGCGCTTGCCGCTCTTGAACTCCTGCAGCTGCTTGACCAGGTATTCCGGGTGCTGGCCGGCGATGATCGGGTTGGCCGGCGAGCCGCGCGTGCCGTCGAAGGTGTGGCAGGCCGCGCACACCTGCGTGGCGATCGCCTGGCCCTTGGCCAGATCGACCTTCGCCGCGGCGGCAGGCGCGGCGGCGTTCGCGGCGCCGGCCACCAGCACCAGGAGGGCGGAACTCAAGCCGCCCAGCAGGCCACGCAGCGGGGGGTTCTTCGAATTCATGGGTGGGGCGGTCCGACAGGCCACAAAACCCGCGAATTTTACAATGCCGAAACTGCGCGCCCCGATGAGCCCCCACAAGCCAAGCCCGACCCCCGACCCCGCCGAGGCCGATCCACCGGTCGGTGCGGCGGCCTCGACGCCGGAGCGCGAGGCGGCGGCCGCGCGCGATCCCGACGCGGCGGCGCTGCGCGCCGCGCTCGGCTGGGCGCACGGCGCGCGCTTCCTCACCACGGCCAGCCGGCTCGACCAGCTCCCCGCCGACGGCCCGCCGGAGATCGCCTTCGTGGGCCGCAGCAATGCCGGCAAGTCCACCGCCATCAACACCCTGGCGCAGCGCCGCCAGCTCGCCTTCGCGTCGCGCACGCCGGGGCGCACGCAGCACATCAACCTGTTCGAACTCGGGCCGAAGGACGCTCCCGACGCGGTGTTCGCCGACCTGCCCGGCTACGGCTACGCGGCCGTCGAGCGCGGCGCCAAGCTGCGCTGGCAGCAGGTGATGGCCGACTACCTGGCGCAGCGCGCCCGCCTCGTCGGCGTGGTGCAGATGGTCGATGCGCGCCACGGCTTCACCGACCTCGACCGCCGCCTGCTGGAATTCATCGCGCCGCGCGTCGGCGCGGGCGAGGTGCGGCTGCTGGTGCTGCTGACCAAGGCCGACAAGCTGTCCAGGCGCGAGGCGCCGCAGGCGCTGGCGGCGGCGCAGCAGGTGCTGGGCGCCATCGCCACCGAGGCGGCGGACATCGGCGTGACGCTGTTCTCGGCGCTCGACCGGCGCGGCGTCGACGACGCGGCGCAGACGATCCACCAATGGATCCATCCGCGGTGACACTGCCGGCCCTCGAGACCTTCGACGCCGCGCTGCCGCACGGCATCACCCTGGCCTGCCGCGCCTGCGGGCCGGCCGACGGCGCGCGCGTGCTGCTGCTGCACGGCTTTCCCGAAGCCGCCTTCGTGTGGGACGAGGTGATGCAGCGCCTGGCGGCGCAGGGCTGGCGCTGCATTGCGCCCGACCTGCGCGGCTACGGCGGCTCGTCCAAGCCCGCCGAGGTCGACGCGTACCGCGCGAAGCACCTGGTGGCCGACGTGGTCGCGCTGATCGCGCAGGTCGGCGGATCGCCGCAAGGTCGGCTGGCCGCGCTCGTGGCGCACGACTGGGGCGGCGCGGTCGCGTGGAACCTCGCCGCGCAGCGGCCTGACTTGATCGACCGCCTGGTGATCGTCAACTCGCCGCACCCGGCCACGTTCCTGCGCGACCTGAAGTCCGACCCGGCCCAGCAGAAGGCCAGCGCCTACATGAACTTCCTGTGCCGGCCCGACGCGGCCCGGCTGCTGGCCGAGAACGACTTCGCGCGGCTGTGGACCTTCTTCACCCGCATGGGCGCGACCGACCCGTCGCACCCCGGCGGCGGCTGGCTCGACGAGGCCACGCGCTCGCGCTATCGCGAGGTGTGGAGCGCGGGGCTGGACGGCGGCCTGCACTACTACCGCGCCAGTCCGCTGAAGCCGCCGACCTCGCCCGACGACCCGATCCATCGCGTCGAGTTCCCGCCCGAGGCGGTGACGGTGCGCGTGCCCACGCGCGTGGTCTGGGCCGAGGCCGACACGGCGTTGCCGCCGAAGCTGCTCGACGGGCTCGAGGCCTTCGTGCCGCGGATGACGCTCGTGCGGGTGCCGGGCGCCACGCACTGGATCGTGCACGAGCGCCCCGACTTCGTGGCCGGGCAGATCGCGCAGGCGCTGCGCGAGCCTGCGACTCACACGACGACGTAGTGCCCCTGGAACAGCCGCATCGCGGCGGCGAGGTGTTCGCGCAGGTGCGGGAACAGCTCCGAGGACGACTCGCTGGCGTAGATGCGCCGCGCGCGATCGACCGGCGACCAGGCCACGTTCACGAGGCAGGCGGCGCGCCCGCTGCAGTACTCGATGAGATCCGGCCCGAGGAAGCGCACCACCCAGCCTTCGCGCGAGCGCACCGAGCCGTCGCCCGTGCGCTCCAGCCCGTCGGCCGCCGTCGCGTCCGGGACTGCCGCCAGCTCCGACTCCAGGAACACACTCGTCACGTCGATCACCTACTGCCGATCACGGCACGGAGTCTAGGAAGCGCGGCCGCCGCCGCCATCCCCCGAGCCGCGCGCCCGCGAACGGTGGGAGCGCGTGGCGTCATGGCGCGAGCCCGAGATCGACGCGCGCACGCGGCAGGTCGGCGAGCCAGTACCACAGCCGGTACGGCGGCGGCACTTTCCACCAGCCGAAGGCGCCCACGTCGCGCCTGGTGCGCAGGTCGACGCAGCCGCGCTGGAACGCCGCGGCGATGCCCTTGGCCGGCGTCGCCTCGGTCGCCAGCTTGATCGCCATGCGGTACTCGTAGCCGAGCAGCAGGCTCCGGCCGAACGCCCGCCAGGCGCCGCGACGGCCGTTCCACGCGGCCGCGGCGGCGTCGACCGCGAGCTGCAGGTCGTCGTTGCGCGGCAGCGCGGGGTAGACGGGGAAGAAGGCCGCCCAGCCGTTGTCGATCATGTCGAGGTTGAACGTGCGGCGCGCCGGGTCGCCGCGCGGCGGCAGTTCCTTCTTCGAGAAGTGCGGCGCGAAGTACGCGAGCAGCCGGCCGTAGCGGTCGATCAGGTCGCCCGTCGGCACCACGGCCAGCGGGCGGCGCTGGCCGTCGGGGCGCACGAGCCGCTCCGTCAGCAGGCGGCCGAAGGCCTCGCCGGCGAGCTGGCCGGCCTGCTGGTGGCGCCGCGCCGCGTCGGGCCCGAGCCGCGCGACCAGGTGGCGCCGCAGGCCTTCGGGCAGCGCATCGTAGAAGCCGCCTTCGAGCCGCTCGCGCGCGGTGTCGAGCTTGCGTTGCGCGAGCGCCTCGCCGCCCGCGTAGCCGGCCTTCTAGGGCGTGTCGCACGAAACCATGAGCACCGGCTGCTGGATGAGCGGCGCGTCC
>CAZFET010000016.1:15208-21179 GCA_964517545.1 uncultured Burkholderiaceae bacterium | reverse complement strand
CTTGCCGTCGCGGTCGGTGAAGTAGGTGAACATGAAGAACGACAGCCAGTCCGGCGTCTTCTCGTTGAAGGCGCCGAGGATGCGCGGGTTGTCCTGGTCGCCCGAGCGGCGCTCGAGCAGGGCCTCGGCCTCCTCGCGGCCGTCGCGGCCGAAGTAGCGGTGCAGCAGGTACACCATCGCCCACAGGTGGCGGCCTTCCTCGACGTTGACCTGGAACAGGTTGCGCAGGTCGTACAGGCTCGGCGCGGTGAGGCCGAGGTGGCGCTGCTGCTCCACCGACGCCGGCTCGGTGTCGCCCTGCGTGACGATGATGCGGCGCAGGTTGGCGCGGTGCTCGCCGGGCACGTCTTGCCACACGTCCTCGCCCTTGTGGTCGCCGAAGTGGATCTTGCGGCCGGCCTCGGCCGGGTTCAGGAAGATGCCCCAGCGGTAGTCGGGCATCTTGACGTAGCCGAACTGCGCCCAGCCCTGCGGGTCGACGCTGACGGCGGTGCGCAGGTAGACGTCGAAGGTCTGCGAGCCCTCGGGGCCCATGTCGCCCCACCAGTTCAGGAAGTTGGGTTGCCACTGCTCGAGCGCGCGCTGCAAGGTGCGGTCCTCGGCGAGGTTGACGTTGTTGGGGATCTTCTCGCTGTAGTTGATGCTGCTCATCGTGACTCCTGGTTGCCGTTCGCCCCGCGCTTGTCGAAGGGCCTGGTGGTGTGTGCGTCGATGGGCTTCGACAGGCTCAGCCCGAACGGTGGGGTGCTCGGCCTCGAACGGTGTGGTGCTCCGCTCGACTGGTGTGGTGCTCCGCTCGATTGGTTTGCTGCTCCATTTGATTGGTCTGGCGCTCCGCTCGACCGCCGGCGCGGCCCGATCGGGTGCGGCGTGCTAGACGCGGTTCCAGTCGAACTGGGCCTTCTCCCCCTTGCCGTAGACCTTCAGCGCGCCCTTCTCGCCGGCAGCGTTGGGGCGGATGAAGATCCAGTTCTGCCAGGCGCTCAGGCGCCCGAAGATGCGCGTGAGCATGGTCTCCTTGCCCGAGAAGCGCAGGTTGGCCTCGAGGCCGGTCAGCGCGTCGGGCGACATGCTCGCGCGTTCTTCCAGCGCGAGGCGGATCTCGTCGGGCCAGTCGATGTCGTCGGGTGCCGCGGTCACGAGGCCGAGCCTCAGCGCGTCGTCGGCGTCGAGCGCGCGGCCGATCGCCTCGCGCGCTGCGGCCAGCGGCGCGGCTTCGTCGTGGAAGCGGCGCTGCAGCCGGTACTGCTCGTTGACCATCGGCCAGGTGCCGAAGTTGAGCGCCGACAAGGTGAGCTTCGGCGCGCGCGCGGGCTCGTCGGGCAGCGCGAGCATGTAGGCGCGGTCGGCCGCGAAGGCCAGCTCGGCCAGGGTGCCGGCGAAGCACGAGCCCGGCTCGATGAGCGCGAACAGGCTGCGCGACGAGACGTCCAGCCGCGCCAGGGTGCGGCGCAGCAGGCCGATGGTCTCGCGCACGAGCCAGTGGCCCGCGTGCTGCTGCAGCGCGGCGTCGCAGGCCAGCACCGCGGCGGCGTCGCCCTCGGTCTTGAGCACCCAGGTGCCGATGTCGAGCTCGTTGGTGCGCATCGACAGGATGGCGTCGTCGAGCTCGCGCGCCATCGCCAGCGGCCACCAGCGGATGCCCGCGGCCTCGATGCCGGCGATGTCCGACGGCTGCGCGGCCCTGGGCGCGCGCACCGTGAAGGTGGCCTGGCGCTTCGCGCGGTCGATCGACACGCTCACGTGTTCGTAGTCGAGCGAGTCCGCAGCGATGCGGCGGTCCAGCGGTGCGAGCTTCACGCCCTTGCCGTCGGCCGGGCGGTCGCTCAGCGCAGCGAGCTTCATCGCGCGCTCGTGCACCACGTGGCCGAACTGCGCCGGCTTGGCGATCGCGTCGACCAGCCGCCAGTCCACGGCACGCTGGCCGCGCACGCCCTCGACGCTCGTGCAGAAGATGTCGGCGTGGTCGTGGCGCACCTTGCGCTTGTCGGTCACGCGCGTCAGGCCGCCGGTGCCGGGCAGCACGCCGAGCAGCGGCACCTCGGGCAGCGACACCGAGCTCGAGCGGTCGTCCACCAGCACGAGGTCGTCGCAGGCCAGCGCCAGCTCGTAGCCGCCGCCGGCGCACGCGCCGTTGATCGCGGCCACGAACTTGAGCCCGGAGTGCTTCGACGAGTCCTCGATGCCGTTGCGCGTCTCGTTGGTGAACTTGCAGAAGTTCACCTTCCACGCGTGGCTCGACAGCCCGAGCATGAAGATGTTGGCGCCCGAGCAGAAGATGCGGTCCTTCAGGCTCGTGACGATCACCGTGCGCACCTCCGGGTGCTCGAAGCGGATGCGGTTGAGCGCGTCGTGCAGTTCGATGTCGACGCCGAGGTCGTAGCTGTTGAGCTTGAGCTTGTAGCCCGGGCGGATGCCGCCGTCCTCGGCGATGTCGATCGCCAGGGTGGCGATCGGCCCCTCGAAGCTCAGCTTCACGTGGCGGTAGCGGGACGGGTCGGTCTGGTAGTCGACGCGCGGATCGGGCTGGCTCATCGGGTGTCCTCTCGGCTAACGCACAATAGTGCATCTATTGGCTTCGATGAGTGGAAGCATAGTGCATGTCTTGAGGTGTGTCAAACACGATCTGACAGGCATTCGGGTTCATCCGGGGGTGCGCGACTGCGGGCCGCCGAGTCGCCGCGGGTTCAGGCCGGCAGCTGCAGCGCCGCGCGCACGCGGGCACGCAGCGCCTGGAACGTCGGCTCGAGCGCCTGCCCGCTGGTGTCGACCACGAGGTCGGCCTTCGAATAGAAGGCCGAGCGCCCGGCGAGAATGCGCTTGAGGTCGTCCATCGCCTCGGCGCTGGCGGCCATCGGGCGCAGGTCGCCTTGCTGCGCGACGCGCTTCATGTGGTCCTCGGGATCGGCCTGCAGCCACACGGTGTAGCAGTGCGCGAGCAGCAGGTTGAACGTGGCCGCGTCGGACACGATGCCGCCGGGCGTGGCGATCACCACCTCGGGATAGAGCTGCACCGTCTCCTCGAGCGCGCGACGCTCGTAGCGGCGATAGGCGTTGGTGCCGTACAGGTCGTGGATCTCGCGGATGCTGCAGCCGGCGAACTTCTCGATCTCGCGGCTCAGCTCGACGAACGGATAGCCGAGGTCGTCGGCCAGCATGTGGCCCAGGGTCGACTTGCC
Source organism: uncultured Burkholderiaceae bacterium (assembly GCA_964517545.1). Classification (GTDB taxonomy): domain Bacteria; phylum Pseudomonadota; class Gammaproteobacteria; order Burkholderiales; family Burkholderiaceae_C; genus CAZFET01. The sequence goes on along the minus strand of CAZFET010000016.1, from coordinate 18,000 downwards.
GGCGCCGCGCAGGCCGACCAGTGCGATGCGGTGGCTGCGCGCGCGTTCGTCGCCCCGAGTGCCGAACATCTCGGCCAGCGCCACGCGGGCGCGCCGCAGCTCGGCCTCGTTGCGGTGCTCCAGCAGCTCGCGGATCAGCAGCCACTCGGGCGACGACGTGGTCACGTCGCCGATCAGTTCGGCCAGCGAGCACTGCAGCGCCGCGGCCACCTGCTGCAGGATGAGGATCGACGCATTGCCGGTGCCGTACTCGAGATTGGCCAGGTGACGCTCGGACACGTCGGCCGCGAGCGCCACCGCCTTGCGTGTCAGGCCGCGGCGCGCTCGCAATGTGCGCACACGCTCACCCAGCGCGACGAGGAACGGGTTCTTGGCGCCGTCCTCCACGGCCTGCGGGCCGAAGGCGACCGGGACCGCCGCGCCGGCCTCGGTCATGACGGCCGCCTAGGGAAAACCAGAACATGCACTATAGTGCTTGACATGCCGGGCATCGGGTTCTATCGTTCGATGCAAGCACAATAATGCATTCGTTGGGCAACGGCAAGCGCGAGGCGCCGGCCGCGGCGGATGCAGGACCGACACGCCGGGGTCCCGGCGCTCGCCCGACCACAGGAGCACCGCATGACACCTGACGACTTCCGCGGCCTCGTGCGCGACCTCGCCGCACGGATCGGCGAGCGTCCGCTCGATGCGGACCTCGACGCCTGGCTCAACGCCGAGCACGGCCCGGCGAGCGCCACCTACCGCGCGCTGAAGGCCGCCTGTGAAGCCGGCGTGGCCGCCGGCTGGATGTGCAAGCACGAGGCCGACGGCATCCGCTACGGGCGCGTCGTCAAGCCCGCCGACGACCTGCGCGGCTTCTCGGTCGACGTGGTCGACATGCGCGACGTCGTGGGGCCGCACCACGTGCACCCCGAGGGCGAGATCGACCTGATCATGCCCGTCGAGGGCGACGCGAAGTTCGACGGCCGCCCGGCCGGCTGGTGCGTCTACCCGCCCGGCAGCGCGCACCGCCCCACCGTCACCGGCGGCCGTGCGCTGGTGCTGTACCTGCTGCCCCGGGGCCGCATCGAGTTCACCAAGGCCTGACCGTGACCCGTCCCGCCGCCCCGCCTTCCCCGCACGCGACCCCGACGCCGGGCGCGCCGTTCAACTACGCGCAGCACCTGCTCGAGGTGAACGCGTCGCGCGCCGCCAAGACCGCGTTCATCGACGACCACGGCGAGCTCGGCTACGGCGCCCTGGCCGAGCGCGTGCGCCGGCTGGCCGCCGCGCTGCGCGCCGCCGGCGTGCGCCGCGAGGAGCGCGTGCTGCTGCTGATGCACGACAACGCCGACTGGCCGGTGGCCTTCCTCGGCGCGATGTACGCGGGCGTCGTGCCGGTCGCCGTGAACACCTTGCTGACCGCCGACGACTACGCCTACATGCTGCGCCACAGCCGCGCGCAGGCGGCGCTCGTGTCGCACGCCTTGCTGCCGGTGCTCGTGCAGGCCATGGAGCAAGGCCCACACGAGGTGTCGCGCCTGGTCGTGTCGAAGCCGACGGGGGCGCTGCCGCCGGGCGCCGTCGCGTTCGACGACTTCGTGGCCGCCGCCGCGCCGATGGCCGAACCGGCCGGCACCACGGGCGACGACATCGGCTTCTGGCTGTACTCGTCGGGCTCGACCGGCAGGCCCAAGGGCACGGTACACGCCCACGCGAGCCCGTACTGGACCTCGGCCCTGTACGGCACGCCGGTGCTCGGCCTCACCGAGCGCGACGTCTGCTTCTCGGCGGCCAAGCTGTTCTTCGCCTACGGCCTGGGCAACGCGCTCACGTTCCCGATGGCGGTCGGCGCCACCACGGTGCTGATGGCCGAGCGCCCCACGCCCGACGCGGTGTTCCGCCGCTGGTGCGGCGACACGCCGGTGCTGGCCGGCCGCAAGCCGACCGTCTTCTTCGGCGCGCCCACGGGCTACGCCGGCATGCTCGCATCGCCGAACCTGCCCGAGCGCCGCAGCGTGGCGCTGCGCCTGTGCTCGTCGGCCGGCGAGGCGCTGCCGCGCGACATCGGCGAGCGCTTCAGCGCGCGCTTCGGCGCCGAGATCATCGACGGCATCGGCTCGACCGAGATGCTGCACATCTTCCTGTCCAACCGGCCGGGCGACGTGCGCTACGGCACGACCGGCAAGCCGGTGCCCGGCTACGAGATCGAGCTGCGCAGCGAGGACGGCCGCCCGGTGGCCGACGGCGAGGTCGGCGACCTCTACATCAAGGGCCCGACGGCGGCGCTGCTGTACTGGGCCAACCGCGAAAAGTCGCGCGAGACCTTCCAGGGCGCGTGGACGAAGAGCGGCGACAAGTACACGCGCGACGCCGACGGCTACTACACCTACGCCGGCCGCAGCGACGACATGCTCAAGGTCAGCGGCATCTACGTGTCGCCGTTCGAGGTCGAGGCCACGCTCGTGCAGCATCCGGCGGTGCTCGAGGCCGCGGTGATCGGCGTCACCGACGACGAGGGCCTGACCAAGACCAAGGCCTTCGTGGTCGCCAGGCCCGGGCAGACGGCCACCGAGGACGAGTTGAAGGCCTTCGTGAAGGACCGCCTCGCGCCGTACAAGTACCCCCGCACGATCGAGTTCGTGAGCGAACTGCCCAAGACCGCGACCGGCAAGATCCAGCGCTTCCGCCTGCGCGAGCGCGAGGCGGCGCGACGCTGACACCCCCGCGCACCGGCACGCCGTGAGCAGCACCGAACACGTCGAGATCGACTGGGCCGGCCGGCGCGTGCGCATCGAGCACCGCTGGAT
>CAZFET010000016.1:1267-15198 GCA_964517545.1 uncultured Burkholderiaceae bacterium | reverse complement strand
GCACGAGGGCCTGGGCTCGGTGTCGATGTGGCGCGACTGGCCCGAGCGGCTGTGCGAGGCCGCCGGCCTGCGCGGCCTCGTGTACTCGCGCCCGGGCTACGGCCGTTCCACGCCGCGCGAGCCCGACGAGCGCTGGGGCCTGGACTTCATGCACCGGCAGGCCTTCGAGGTGCTGCCCGCGCTGCTGGCAGCGCTGCGCGTGGACGTGCAGGCCGATCCGCCATGGCTGTTCGGCCACTCCGACGGCGGCTCGATCGCCTTGCTGCACGCGGCGCGCTTCGCGCGCTCGGTGGCCGGGCTCGTGGTGCTGGCGCCGCACATCCTCGTCGAGGAGTTCGGCCTCGCGAGCATCCGCGCGGCGCGCGGCGCGTACGTCTCGGGCGGCCTGCGCGAGAAGCTCGCGCGCCACCACGACGACCCCGACAGCGCGTTCTGGGGCTGGAACGACGTGTGGCTCGACCCGCGCTTTCCCGGCTGGAGCATCGAAGACGAGATCGGCACCATCGAGTGCCCCGTGCTCGCCGTGCAGGGCGAGGACGACGAGTACGGCACCCTCGAGCAGATCCGCGGCATCGCGCGTCGGGTCGCGCAAACCCGGTTGCTCGTGCTGCCGCAGTGCGGGCATTCTCCGCACCGTGACCAGCCCGAGGCCCTGCTGCGCGAGGCCTCACAATTCGTCGCTTCGCACTCCCGGGCACCCGTCGCCCGACCCCCGACCCAGACGCAGGAGACAAGACCATGACGTTCCGCCGCACGCTCGCCGCCGCCGCCGCGCTCGCCGCGCTCGTGGCCACCTCGGCCGCGCACGCGCAGGCCCAGCCGCCGATCAAGGTCGGCCTGATGCTGCCGTACACCGGCACCTTCGCCGCGCTCGGCGACATGATCGAGAAGGGCTTCCGTCTCTACGTCGAGGAGCAAGGCGGCAAGCTGGCCGGCCGCGAGATCCAGTACTTCAAGGTCGACGACGAATCCGATCCCGCGAAGGCGACCGACAACGTCAACAAGCTCATCAAGCGCGACAACGTCGACGTGCTGGTGGGCACGGTGCACTCCGGCGTCGCGCTGGCGATGGCCAAGGTCGCCAAGGAGACCGGCACGCCGCTGATCGTGCCCAACGCCGGCGCCGACGCGATCACCGGCCCGGGCTGCGCGAAGAACATCTTCCGCAGCTCGTTCTCGAACTGGCAGCCGGGCTACTCCACCGGCGTGGTCGCCGCGCAGAAGGGCTACAAGCGCGCGATGACCATCACCTGGAACTACGCCGCCGGCAACGAGACGGTCAAGGGCTTCACCGAGGCCTTCGAGAAGGGCGGCGGCAAGGTCATCAAGGACCTCACCCTGCCGTTCCCGAACGTCGAGTTCCAGGCGCTGCTGACCGAGATCGCGGCGCAGAAGCCCGACGTGGTGTTCGCGTTCTTCGCCGGCGGCGGCGCGGTGAAGTTCGTCAAGGACTACGACGCTGCGGGCCTGAAGAAGACGATCCCGCTGGTCGGCTCGGGCTTCCTCACCGACGGCACGCTCGAGGCGCAGGGCGCGTCGGCGCAGGGCCTCATCACGACCCTGCACTACGGCGACGAGATCAACACGCCGCGCAACACGGCCTTCCGCAACAAGTTCGCGGTGACCTACAAGGTCAACCCCGACGTCTACGCGATGCAGGGCTACGACGCCGCGCAGATGCTCGCCGCGGGCCTGAACGCCGTGAAGGGCGACGTGAAGCAGAAGGACGCGATGCTCGCGGCCATGCGCAAGGCCACCATCGACAGCCCGCGCGGCAAGTTCACGCTGAGCCCGCAGCACAACCCGACGCAGGACTTCTACATCCGCGAGGTCAAGGGCAACTACAACGTCGTGACCGGCGTGGCCGTCAAGGCGCTCGCCGACCCGGGCCGCGGCTGCCGGATGTGACCGGCCTGCGCGGCGCAGTCGAACCCCAGCCGTGAACGGGCGGCGCGCGCGCCGCCCGTTCTTCATCGCCCCGACATGGACCTCGCCACCTTCCTCGTGCAGTGCCTGAACTCGGTGCAGTACGGGCTGCTGCTGTTCCTCGTGGCGTCGGGGCTGACCCTGATCTTCGGGATCATGGGGATCATCAACCTCGCGCACGGCAGCTTCTACATGATCGGCGCGTACCTCGCGTTCTCGATCGCGCCGTTCTTCGGCGACCGCTTCCTGCTCATGTTGCTGGCCGGCGTGCTGCTGACCGCGGCCTTCGGCTACCTGCTCGAGTGGGCGTTCTACAGCTACCTCTACCAGCGCGAGCACCTGCAGCAGGTGCTGATGACCTACGCGCTGATCCTCGTGTTCGAGGAACTGCGCTCGCTGCTGGTGGGCAACGACGTGCACGGCGTGAAGGTGCCGTCGTGGCTCGAGGGCAGCTTCGCGCTGGGCGACCTGATGAGCTATCCGTGGTACCGCGTGTTCGCGTCGGTGGCGTGCATCGTGGTGGCGCTCGGCATGTACTGGGTGGTCAACCGCACGCGGCTGGGCATGATGATCCGCGCCGGCGCGAGCAACCGCGACATGGTGCGCGGCCTGGGCATCGACATCCAGCGCCTGTACCGCATCGTGTTCGCCGCCGGCGTGGCGCTGGCCGCGCTGGCCGGCATGATCGCCGCGCCGCTGTCGAGCGTGTACCCGGGCATGGGCGGCTCGGTGCTGATCATCTGCTTCGTGGTGTGCGTGATCGGCGGCATCGGCTCGATCACCGGCGCGCTCATCGCGTCGCTGCTGGTCGGCTTCGTCGACACCTTCGGCAAGGTGTTCTTCGCCGAGTTCAGCGGCATCGGCGTGTACCTGCTGATGGCCGTCATCCTGATCTGGCGGCCCGAGGGCCTGCTCGGCAAGCGCGCATGAACGCCGCCGCGAACAAGCACGCGTGGCTGGTGCCGCTGATCGGCGCGGTGGTGCTGGCCGTGCTGCCGCCGCTGCTGAGCCCGTACCTCACCGACCTGGTCGTGAAGATCATGGTCTTCTCGATCTTCGCGCTCAGCCTCGAGCTGCTGGTGGGCACGACCGGCCTCGTCAGCCTCGGCCACGCCGCGTTCTTCGGGCTCGGGGCGTACACCCTCGTGCTCGCGTCGCCCGCCGACGGCGGCTCGATGGCCTGGCTCGCGCCGCTGTCGGTGGGCGCGGCGGCGCTGTACGCGCTGTTCGTCGGCGCGCTCAGCCTGCGCACCAGGGGCGTGTACTTCATCATGGTGACGCTCGCGTTCGCGCAGATGGCGTACTTCGTGTTCCACGACACCAAGCTCGCCGGCGGCAGCGACGGGCTGTACCTGTACGTGCGGCCGCGGCTCGGCCCTGTCGACCTGGAGCAGAAGCTGCACCTGTACTACGTGGTGCTGGCGGCGCTCGTGTTCACCTACGCGCTGCTGGCCGTGGTGCTGCGCTCGCGCTTCGGCGCCGCGCTGGCCGGCATCCGCGTCAACGAACAGCGCATGCGCGCGGCCGGCTTCGCGACCTACGGCTACAAGCTCGCCGCCTTCGTGCTGGCCGGTGCGCTCGCCGGGCTGGCGGGCTTCCTGGTGGCGGCGAAGGACGGCGTGGTCAACCCCGAACTGCTGTCGTGGCACGAGTCGGGCGCGGTGCTGCTGATGATCATCCTCGGCGGCCTGGGGCACCTGCGCGGCGCGGTGATCGGCGCGGCCTCGTTCGTGCTGCTGAAGGAACTGCTGTCGACCGAGAGCCTGGTCGGCCCGCTGGCGTCGCACTGGCAGCTCACCCTGGGCATCACCATCATCGCATTCGTCGCGCTGTTGCCCAAGGGCCTGATCGGCCTGGGCGAGCGGCTCGGCCTCGGGCGCAAGGGCTGACGATGAGCGCGGTGCTGCTGTCGTCGCACGAACTCACGCGCCGCTTCGGCGGCCTCACGGCCGTGAGCCGCGTGTCGCTGGAGTTCAGGCTGGGCGAGGTGCACGCGGTCATCGGCACCAACGGCGCCGGCAAGTCGACCCTGATCAACATGCTGTCGGGCGAGATCGCGGCCTCCAGCGGCAGCATCCGCCTGGGCAGCGAGGACATCACCGCGTGGTCGCAGCCGCGCCGCGCGCGCGCCGGCATCGGCCGCAGCTACCAGCGCACGACCATCTTCCCCGAGTTCAGCGTGCACGAGAACTGCCGGCTCGCGGCGCAGGCCGCGACGCCGCGCGCGTGGGCGCTGTGGGAGCCGGCCGCCGGCTGCAAGGCGAGCAACGCGGCCGCCGACGCCGCGCTCGAAGCCGCCGGGCTCGCGGCCGACGCGCGCCGCGTGGCCGGATCGCTCAGCCACGGCGGCAAGCGCCAGCTCGAGATTGCGATGTGCCTGGCCACCGGCCCGCGCGTGCTGCTGCTCGACGAGCCGCTGGCCGGCATGGGCGCCGAGGAGACCGACCGCATGCTCGGGCTGCTCGACGGCCTGAAGCGCGACCACGCGATCCTGCTGGTCGAGCACGACATGGACGCAGTGTTCCGCATCGCCGACCGCATCACGGTCATGGTCAACGGCGAGGTCATCGCGAGCGACGTGCCCGAGGCGATCCGCAGCAACCACGACGTGCAGGTCGCCTACCTCGGGCACGGCGAGGGCCACTGACATGCTCAAGGTCGAGGACCTCAACACCTACTACGGCGACAGCCACATCCTGCGCGGCGTCGACGTCGAGATCCCGGCAGGCACCGCGGTCGGCCTGCTCGGGCGCAACGGCATGGGCAAGACCACGCTCATCCGCTCGATCATGGGCTACGTGAAGGCCGCCTCGGGACGCATCCACGTCGACGGGCGCGACGTGACCGGCTGGCCGCCCGAGACGCTGGCGCGGCTGGGCATCGCCTACGTGCCCGAGGGCCGCGGCATCTTCCCGAACCTGTCGGTGCGCGAGAACCTGGTGATGAGCGCGCGCCCCGGCGTCGACGGCCAGCGCGCCTGGACGCTCGAGCGCGTGCTGGCCACCTTTCCGCGGCTGGCCGAGCGGCTGCAGCACGGCGGGCAGCAGCTGTCCGGCGGCGAGCAGCAGATGCTGTCGATCGGCCGCGCGCTGATGACCAACCCGCGCCTGCTCATCCTCGACGAAGCGACCGAGGGCCTCGCGCCGCTGATCGTGGCCGAGATCTGGCGCGTGATCGGCGAGATCCGCGCCAGCGGCATCGGCACGCTGATCGTCGACCGCGACTACCGCAAGGTGCTCGCGCACACCGAGCGCGCGGTGGTCATGGAGAAGGGCCGCATCGTGCTGGCCGGCGCGTCGGCCGGACTCGCCGCCGACACCCGCGCGCTGGCGCAGTACCTCGGCGTGTAGGCCGCCGGCGCGGCGTGTAGTCTGTCGGCCTCGAACCGAGGAGCCGCCGCCATGATTCTGGAGATCGCCGACATCCGCATCCTGCCCGGCCGCCAGGCCGAGTTCGACGAGGCCGTGCAGCGCGCCCTCGCCACCGTGCTGAGCCAGGCGAAGGGCTTTCGCGGCTGGAAGGTCAACAAGGGCATCGAGAGCCCCGAGCGCTACGTGCTGATGATCTTCTGGGACACGCTCGAGGACCACACCGTCGGCTTCCGCCAGGGCCCGCTGTTCGCGCAGTGGCGCGCCATCGTCGGCCCGTTCTTCGCGCAGCCGCCGCAGGTGGAGCACTTCACGTTGCTGGGCAAGTCGGCGTAGGCAGCGGCCGCTGCGCCGGGCGCCGGGCGCCGTGATTCAGCGGCAGGCTGACCGGTCCGCTCAGGCGGCTTCGAGCAGGCACTCGACCTTCACTGCATCGAAAGGAAAGACGACTGCGCCGGACTCGGTGCGGTCGATCAAGCCCGCCGCCCGCAGCGCGGTGATGTCGCCGTGGACGGCCTTCACGTCGCGACCGACCCGACGAGCCGACGACCCGCTCAGGAACCCGCCAAAGGACCACGTCGGCGAACGCCTCTTCGGAGAAGACGACGCGGCCACGGAAGAGCTCCGTCGCCTTCATGTGGGTGACGAGGCCACAGTGGCGGCTGTCGTCAATCACGACAACGGCGCCGGATCACCGCCGGCCGGCGTCCGCTGCTGCTCCATCCCCCGCCGCACCCGGTACGCCGTCGTCGACTCGTCCAGCCGCACGTCGCGCCACGCGAGGCACTGCCCGGCCTTCACGTCGCGCACCAGCGGCACGTCGTGCGCCAGACCGAGCGGCAGGCCGCCCATCGCGCGCGAGGTCTCGGCCGGCAGCAGCTTGCCCCACACGGTGTAGCCGCCCTCGCCGTCGAGCCGCTCGCCGGCGCGCAGGTCGCGCTTGGTGGTGGCCACCGCATCGGCGCGCCCGCCGGTGGCCGCGCCGGTGGCCTCGCGGCTCAGCGCGACCGCCGCGTCCGAGACGCCCACCTCCAGGCCGATCAGGTGCCAGCGCTTGTAGAGCGTGCAGTAGCGGCCGCTCGGGTCGGTGCGGACCTTGTACTCCTCGAAGCAGTGGCGGATGTACTCGGTGTCGGCCTCGATCGTGACCCACACGCCCATGCGGATGTCGTACGGGATCGCGCGGCCGTCGCGCTCGAGCGAGGAGATCACCTCCACCATGCCCTTGCGCTCGAGCACGCCGCCTTCGCTGCGCGGGCGCATCACGAACGGGATGTCGTCCACGCTCGCCGGCGGGTACTGCAGCCCGTCGGACGGCACGGCCAGGCCGGTGGCGTTGGCCACCGCGCTGCACTCGATCGACGGCTTCGAGCCGTCGAGGAAGCTGTTGAACATCTTCGGGTTCAGGCCGCCGCGCTCGGCCTGCTCGGGCGTGAGGCCGTAGTGGCCCCACACGGTCTCGGGCGTGGAGGCGCTGAAGTGCGGCAGCCACTTGTGGCCGCGCCCGGCCGCCACCACCGGGAAGCCGCAGGTACGCGCCCAGTCCACCAGGTCGCAGCTCAGCGCGGGCTGGTCGCCGAAGGCGAGTGAGTACACGACGCCGGCCGCGCGCGCACGCTCGGCGAGCGCGGGGCCGCAGAACGCGTCGGCCTCGACCGTCACGTTGACCACGTGCTTGCCGTGCGCGACGGCCGCGAGCACGTGCTCCACCGCCGCCACCGGGTGGCCGGTGCACTCGACGATCACGTCGATCGCCGGATGCCGCACCAGCGCCTGCCAGTCGTCGCCCACGTGCGTGCGCGCGCCGTCCTTCAGCGCGGCTTCGAGCGACGGCGCGCCGAAGCGCTCGGCCGGCCAGCCCACGCGCGCGAGGTTGCGCCGCGCGCCGTCGGGGTTCAGGTCGGCGATGCCGGCCAGGTGCACGCCCGGCGTGCGCGGCACCTGCGCGAGGTACATCGACCCGAACTTGCCCGCGCCGATGAGGCCCACGCGGACGGGGCGGCCGTCGGCCGCGCGTTGCTGCAGCTGCGAGTGAAGGCTCATGGCGGCGGGTCCTCGGTGTCGGCGGCGGCGCTCGGCCGCACTCTATCGGCCGGACGCCGCGCGGCGCGCACGGGTCAACCCGGCATCACCTCGTCGAGGCACTCGCCCAGCAGCGCCGATGCCGCGCGCAGCTGCGTCACCGACAGCGCGGCATAGCCGAGCAGCAGGCCGTCGGGCGCGGGCTTCAGGCGGTAGTGCGGCGCGATCGGGTGCAGCCCGAGCCCGCGCTCGGCGGCGCGCGCGACCAGCGCGTCGACCTGCGCGGCCGACGCGCGCGGCAGCCAGCCCACCATGTGCATGCCCGCGCGCGAGTCGTGCACCAGGATGCGATCGCCGCAGTGCGTGCGCAGCCCGTCGAGCAGCGCGTGGCGCCGCCGTCGCAGCTCGGCCGACGCGTGGCGCAGATGGCGGTCGAACGCGCCGCTTCCCATCAGCCCGGCGAGCGCGGCCTGCTCGACGCTGCCGCAGCCCAGGTCGTCGAGCTGCTTGGCCGCGGCCAGGTCGTCGCGCCATCCGGGCGGGCACACCACGTAGCCGAGCCGCAAGCCGGGGAACAGCACCTTCGAGAAAGTGCCGACGTAGATCACGCGACCGTGCGGGTCGAGCGAGCGCAGCGCCGGCATCAGCGCACCGTCGTAGCGGAACTCGCCGTCGTAGTCGTCCTCGACGATCCACGCGCCGCACTGCGCGGCCCACTCGAGCAGCGCGGCGCGGCGCGGCAGCGACATCACCGCGCCGGACGGGAACTGGTGCGACGGCGACACGAGCGCGAGCCGCACGCCGCGCCTGGGCAGGCGGCTCACCTGCAGCCCCTCGCCGTCGACCGGCACCGGCACGAGGCGCGCGCCGTGCGCCTGCAGCGCGTGCAGCGCCAGCTCGTAGCCGGGGTCCTCGACCGCCACCGTCGCGCCTTCGTCGAGCAGCACGCGCGCGAGCAGCGCCACCGCCTGCTGCGTGCCGCCGACCACCACCACGTCGCCGGCGCTGCACACCACGCCGCGGCGGCGCGCCACGTACTCGGCGATGGCCTCGCGCAGCTCGTGCGTGCCGGCCGCCGGCGGATAGCGCCAGTCCACCCGTGTGGCAGCGCGCGACAGCTCGCGCCGCCACGCGGTGACCAGCACCGGATCGACCAGCGGCTCGCCGTAGCGCATGTCGTAGCGCAGCGCGGGGTCGCGGCGCGCCAGCACCAGCGGCGGCAGGTCGCGCAGCCGCGTCGCGTAGCGCGACGCCGGCGGCAAAGCCGCGCGCGACTCGTGCAACGGCACGGGCACAGGCGCAGAAGCGGACGCAGACGCAGACGCGTACGGCGAGCCCTGCGTACCGGCCGACCCCGCACGCGCCGCACGCGCGGTCGCGCCGCGTCCGCCGCCGGCCCGCTCGCCCGCGCCGAAGGTGCCCGCGCCGACGCGCGCGACGGCGAGCCGTTCGTCGCAGAGCAACTCGTACGCCGCCACCACGGTGTTGCGCGCGAGGCCGAGCTGCGCGGCCAGCTCGCGGGTGGGCGGCAGCGCCACGCCCGGCCGCCGCTGGCCGCGCCGGATCGCGCGGCGCCGCGCGCGCGCGAGCTGCGCGTACAGCGCACCCTCGCCGTCGAGCTCCAGATACATCACGCGGCGATGGTAGCGAGCGCCCGCGCGCGGACGCTCCGGCCACCGGCCGATTGGTTCTCTCGCCCGCGCGGCGATTGGCTCTTTCGGGCGGCCGCGCGGCTGCCTACGCTGCACGTCCTTCGAACCACCGCCCCGCCCGCGCGCGCCCTCCGCACGTTCCACGGCTTCAGCACCGTCCGCACCTTCCGCACATCCTGCTCTTCCGCACCGTGCGCATCGTCCGCACCGTCCGCGCCTCCCGCGCCCTTGGTGCACGACGCGCCGCGCCGCCGCATCGCCCGCCCATGATCCGACCGCTGCCTCCACTGCCTCTGCCCTACGCCTTCGCGACCGCCGCGCCGCCCGCATCGGCACCGTCGCCGCAGCGCCATCGGCGCCGCCGCAGCGCACTCGACGGCCCGTTCGCGGAGACCAAGGAGATGCTCGGCGCCTACGGGCTGATCGAGTCGCTGCTGCGCCCGGCCGGCCCGCCGTCACCGGCCGGCGGCTGAAGCAGCAGCGACCCCGGCGCCGCGATCACGAGCAGGCCCGGCGCGCGCTCGTCGCGCAGCGCGCTCGGCCGTACCGTCGCCGGCTTGCATGGCGGGCGCGCCCGATGCCGCGCACCGCGCGTCCGGCGCCTCCGGCCCGAGCGGCAGCGGCACGGCCCGCGACAGCACGAGGCCGAGAGCGGCCAGCAGCAGCACGGCCGCCAGCCGCAGCAACGCGCGGCGCACGGGCGCGCCGCCTCAGGCGCGCGAGCGCGCCGCGCCGGCGGTGTCGCCCCCGATGGCCCCGCTCGCCGCCACCTCGCGCATGAACGCCTCGAAGCTCGTCGGCGTGGTGTTCTCGGGCGTGCGGCCGCGCATCGGCTCGAGCCGGCGCGCATTGATCGCGTGCGCCGTCTCCACGTACAGGTGCGCGAAGCTGGCCGACGCGCCCACCGCGACCAGCGCCTCGGCCATCGCCTCGTAGGGCAGTCGCACGTAGCGCAGGCGCGGCCAGCCGAGCGCCTTGCACGCGATCGACGCCAGCTCGGTGTGCGTGAGGTCGCGCGGGCCCAGCAGCTCGCGCACGACGGTGCCGCGCCAGTCGTCGTGCACGAGGTGGCGCACGGCGGCCTCGGCCACGTCGTGCGTCGCGACCATGGGGATCGGCAGGTCGGCGTCGATCGCGTCGGCGATCGAGCCGCGGTGCACCGCCACCTGCAGCTGCGGCAGCACGTTCTCGAAGAACGAGGCCGGGCGCAGCAGGCACACCGACGCGCCGGGCAGACGGCGCAGGCGCTCGTCCTGCCGGCGCAGCCCGGCGATCAGGCCGATGGGGTGATGGCGCTGGTCGGCGCCGAGGCTGCCGAGCGCGACCACGCGCGGCACGCGCGTCTCGCGCAGCGCCATGCAGACCGCCTCGCCCATGCGGTCCTGCGCGGCGCCGTAGTCCTCGGCCGACATGTCGGCGGCCAGCAGCACGTAGCACGCGTCGGCGCCGGCGAACGCGCGCGCGAGAAAGGCCGGGTCGTTGGCGTCGCCGGCCAGCGCTTCGGCGCCGGCGCGCGCCAGCGCGGCGAGCGCGCCCTTGCGCCGGCCGATGGCGCGCACGCGATGCCCCTCGGCGAGCAGACGTCGCGCGATGCGACCGCCGGTGTGGCCGGTCGCGCCCATGATCGTGAACAGCATCTGGGTCGTCCTTCGTGAAAGCGGCGTCGGCGCGCGACTGTGCGTGTCGCGCGCCGACGCGGCAATGACCTGTCGGGTAAGCCGGTGCGGGTGCGGCGCCGGGGCCGGTCGGACGTCGGTCAGACGTCGAGCAAGGTGGCGAAGCCGCCGTAGATCAGCCGCATGCCGTCGAACGGCATCGACTGCCGGTCGCGCGGCATGCGCGGGTCGGACGCGGCGCGGGCCATGCCTTCGTCGCGCACCGCCTTCGACGGCCACTCGATCCACGCGAACACGACCGTCTCGTCGGGCTGGCGTTTCACGGCCATCGGGAACGAGGTGACCTTGCCGTCGGGCACGTCGTCGCCCCAGCCTTCCACCACGCGCAGCGCGCCGTGCTCCTTGAACAGGATGGCCGCCTGGGCCGCGTGCTCGCGGTAGATCTCGCGGTTGGCGGTGGGCACGGCGGCGACGAATCCATCGATGTACGACATGGCAGGCTCCTGGCGGCAGGGACGAACGGCCGCGCGCGCGGGCGGCGCGCGCGGGACTCCTGCCGCACGACGTTCGGCGCCGCGCGGATTCGACAAACGCGCGCCGACGGGCGGAACCGGCCCGGCGGTCGGCCGGCGCCGGTCCGCCGATCCGACGGTCAGCCGGTCAGCCGGCGCCGGTCTGCAGCAGCCGCTCGCGCAGCAGCCGGTGCTGGATCTTGCCGGTGGCGGTGCGCGGCATCTGCGACTCGTCGATGAAGCGGTACGCGCGCGGCCGCTTGAAGCCGGCGATGCGGCTGCGGCACCACCCGTCGAGCGCGCCCGCGTCGGCGTGCTGCGCGGTGCGCAGCACCACCACCGCCAGCACCGACTCGCCCCACTTGGCGTCGGGCACGCCGATCACCGCCACGTCCTGCACCGCCGGGTGTGCGGCGAGCACCGCCTCGACCTCGGCCGGATAGATGTTCTCGCCGCCGCTGATGATCATGTTGCTCTTGCGGTCGACGAGGTGGAGGTAGCCGTGCTCGTCGCGCCGCGCCATGTCGCCGACCGAGCACCATGCGCCGAGGAAGGCCTCGGCCGTCTTCTCGGGGTTGCGCCAATAGCCGCCGAACACCCACGGCGTGCGCGAGTACAGCTCACCCACCTCGCCGTCGGGCACCTCGCGGCCGTCGGGCCCGACGAGGCGGATCGCGCCGCTGCCGGCCCACTCGCGGCCCACCGAGCCGAGCTGCTCGATCTGCTCGTCGGGGCGCAGCACGGTCACCCAGCCGGCCTCGGTGGAGCCGTACAGCTCGAACAGCCGGCCGTTCGGGAACAGCTGCAGGATCGCCAGCTTGGTCTCGCGCCGCGCGGGGGCCGACGACACCAGCAGCTTGCCGACCCGCGACACGTCGTGGCGCGCCTTCACGTCGGCCGGCAGCCCGGCCATCATGATGTAGTGCGTGGGCACGAGCGACGTGAAGGTGACGCGCTCGCGCGACAGCAGCGCCAGTAGCGCCTCGGGGTCGAAGCTGCGGCGGTCGTCGACCACTAGGGTCGCGCCGAGCGTCGTGAACGTGACCGCGAAGTACAGCGAGTTGGCGTGGCACAGCGGCATGACCAGCAAGCCGGTGTCGTCGCGCGTGAGGCCGAACTCCAGCGCCGTGGCCAGTGCGATGAGCGCGTTGCCTTCGTGATGCCGCATCGCGCCCTTGGGCCGGCCGGTGGTGCCCGAGGTGTACATCAACGCGAACAGGTCCGACGGACGCACGGGCACCGCCGGCGGGTCGGGCCGCGCGGCGTCGATCAGCGCCTCGTAGTCGCGCCAGCCCTCGGGCGCCGGCGCGCCGAACAGCACGCAGGCGTGCGGCGGCAGCGGCAGCTCGGCACGCACACCGTCGATGACGTGGCGCAGCGCGTCCTGCGCCACCAGCGCGCGCGCCTCGCTGTGCTGCACGCTGTAGGCGACCTCGGGCCCGGTGAGGCGGAAGTTGATCGGCACCGCCACCAGCCCCGCGCGCGCGAGCGCGGCGTACAGCTCGAGCCATTCGATCGCGTTGTAGGCCAGCAGCGCCACGCGGTCGCCCGGCGCGAGGCCGAGGTCGAGCAGCGCCCGCGCCAGCCGGCTGGCGCGCTCGTGCCACTGCGCGTAGGTGAGCGAACGCCGCGAGTCGCGCACCGCCACCTTGTGCGGCTGCGTGCGCGCGTGCGCGGCCACCGACTCGGCCAGGGTCAGCAGCGCGTTCGCGCTCGCCGGCCCCGTGTCCGACGCGGCCGACGGCGCGTGCGCACTGGCCGATGGCGCGGCGCTCTGCGCCGACGGCGCGCCGGCACCCGCCCGGTCGTCGCGCGCGTTCATGCGCGCCTCCGCTGCTCGGCCTCGTCCCATGCGGTGAGCGCCTGGCGGTCGGGCACCCAGCCGAGGCCCTTGCCGGCGTCGGAGCTGAGCGCGTGCTGCGTGGTCACCACGTCGAGCAGCGCCGGCGCGCGGGCCAGCGCGTCGCGCAGGGCGCCTTCGAGCCGTTCGGGGTCGGTCACGCGCTCGGCGTGCAGGCCGAACGCGCGCGCCATGCCGGCGTAGTCGCTCCACGCGAGCGTGGTGCCGACCACGCGGCCGCCGTAGTTCATCTCCTGGTCGAGCCGCTCGATGTTCCAGGCCGCGTTGTTCGACACGATGAACACGGCCTTCGCGCCGTGCCGCGCGGCGCTGTCGATCTCCATCGCGTTGATGCCGAACGCGCCGTCGCCGGTGACGGCCACCACCTGCCGGCCGGGGTGCAGCAGCGCCGCGGCCACCGCGTACGGCGTGCCCACGCCGAGGCAGCCGAACGCGCCGGCGTCGAGGTAGTGGCGCGCCTCGAGCCCCATGCGCGCGAAGCTCAGCAGGTCGCCGCCGTCGGCGATGGTGATGGCGTCGGGCGCGAGCACCTTGCGCAGCGCCGCGAAGATGCGGTTGGGGTGCATGTGGCCGTCCTTGCCGGCCGGCGCGGTGGCCATGGCCTCGGCGTGCCTGGCGGCGCGGCGCACGTGCTCGGCGCGCAGGCCCGACGTCCACGCGAGGTCGAGCGACGGCGAGGGGCGGCCCGCGGCGTCGGCCAGCATCGCCAGCGCGAGCCCCGCGTCGGCCAGGATCTCGACCTCGCCGCGGCGGTTGTCGCGCAGCTCGTCGGCGTGGTCGGCGATGCGCACGAAGCGCGCGTTGGCGAAGACGGCCGGCGAGCCGTAGGCCATCTGGTAGTCGAGCTTGCGGCCGACCACGAGCACGAGGTCGGCCTCCTGCATGGCGCGCGCGCGCACCGCGCCCACCACCGACGGGTGCGCGCCGTCGACGAGGCCGCGGCTTTCCTGCGTGTCGAGGTAGACGGCGCCGCT
>CAZFET010000016.1:0-1257 GCA_964517545.1 uncultured Burkholderiaceae bacterium | reverse complement strand
GCGCGCGCCGCGACCGGTGACGACCAGCGGACGCCGCGCGGCGCGCAGCAGCGCGACGGCGCGCGACACGTCGGCCGGGTCGGGCAGCAGGCGGCGGCGCGGCCTGGGCCGCAGGTGCTCGTCGAGCACGCAGGCGGGGTGCACGGTCTCGCGCAGCACGTCGGTCGGGATCTCGACGTACACCGGGCCGGGCGGGCCGCCGTCGCCGTCGGCCAGCGACCACGCCTTGTCGAGGTCGCGCGCGATCTGCTCGGCCACGCGCAGGGTGCGCGCGTGGCGCGTGACCGGCGCGAGGATGGCCACGTGGTCGATGCCTTGCAGCGGGCCGAGATCGTCCTGCGGGCGTGGCGGGCAGCCGCCGATCAGCAGCACCGGCACGCGCTCGAGGTGCGCGTGGGTCATCGCGGTCACGCAGTTGGTGACGCCGGGGCCGGCCGTCGCCATCGCGACGCCCACGCCGCCGGACAGCGCCGCGTGCGCGTGCGCCATGTGCACCGCCGCGCCTTCGTCGCGCACGTCGACGATGCGCACGCCGAGCTGCGCGAGCTGGTCCCAGATCGGCTGGATGTGGCCGCCTTGCAGGCCGAAGATGCGGTCGACGCCGCGCGCGAGCAGGAAGCGGGCGACGATCTCGGCGACGCTGCGGTGGGCGGGGTTCGGCATGGGCGGCTCCTCGGGGCGCTGGGTGCGGGGCGGCCGGCTCGTGCAGCTCCGGCCTGCCGAGGAATTTAGAGTTCTGAATTCAGAATGCTTAAAGGGTTTACCCGTGCGGCACTCTGAATTCGGTGTTCCGTCGCGGCGCTAGACTTCCCGGCATGAAGCCACTGTCCTTGCAGCCCAATCTGGTCGAACAGGTGCGCGAGGCCATCCTCGAGGAAGTGACCTCGGGCCGGCTGGCGCCGGGCGAGCGGATCATCCAGGAGCAGATCGCGCAGGCGCTGGGCGTGTCGCGCCAGCCGGTGCAGCAGGCGGTGCTGCTGCTGCGCAACCAGGGCGTGCTGCGCGAGGCCGGCGGCCGCGGGCTGGTGGTGGCGCCGCTGGACCCCGACGACGTGCAGCACATGTACGACGTCCGCGCGGCGATCGAAGGCCTGGCCGCGCGCCGCGCCGCCGAGCGCAACGCCGAGCGCGCCGCGCGGCAGGGCCCGGCGTACATCGACGCCGGCCGCAAGGCGGTGGCCGCCGGCGTGCTGGCGAGGATCGTCGCCGCCGACATCCGCTTCCACGAGTTCGTGTACGAACTGTCGGGCCACCCGC
>CAZFET010000015.1:0-21548 GCA_964517545.1 uncultured Burkholderiaceae bacterium | reverse complement strand
TTCGACCAAGGCCCTGCTCGCCGGTGACGGCGACGTGGTGGCCGACATCTTCCGCACCCGCGTGATGACGCGCGGCAAGGGCAGCGAGGTCTGGGGCTGGGGCACCGCCTACGGCAAGCCCTCCAGCGGCAGCGGCGGCGGCGTGCCGACGCAGCAGCCCGCCAAGACGGAGGCCACGAAGTCATGAAGCGCCTGCTGTTGATCCTCGGCGTGGCCGCGCTCGCGGCCGCCTGCGGCGAGAAGGCGCAGACCACCGCGGCGAAGAAGGCCGACGCCAAGGCGTGGGACGCGGCGGAGAACCCGTATGTCGCGCCCGGCTGGAAGGCCGGCGACCGCGCGAGCTGGGAGCAGCAGATGCGCGTGCGCGCGCAGGCGCAGAACGAGTACTCCCGCGTCCAGTGACCCGAGCAGGAGGCCAGCCCATGAGGTCCCCGATCCGCAGCGGCGTGCTCGCCGCGGCGCTGGCGCTGGCGGCGACGCTCGCGCTGGCGCAGCAGGGCACGCCGGCACCGGCCGCCGAGCCCGCCAAGCCGGCCGTCGCGCCGCCGGCGGCCTTCTCAGCGCCGGCCGGGCCCAAGCCCGACGAAACCGACGCGCAGCGCGCCCGAACGCAGCCGGGCAACAACGCGCCGTTCTGGCGTGACGTGCGCGACTCGGGGCGCGAGCCGGGCTACACCAGCCTGCCCGGCATCGAGAACGGCGTGCTGATCCAGCCGTTCGTGCAGTACCCCGGCACGCGTTTCGCCACCGCGGGCGAGGCATGGCGCGAAGTGCGCAACAACTGGATCATCCCGTACGGCGGCGCGCTGCTGCTGATCGTGCTGGTGGCCGCGGGCCTGTTCTACTGGCGCAAGGGGCCGCTGGGCGGGCACGTGCCCGACACCGGCCGCAAGATCGAGCGCTTCACCTACTTCGAGCGCGCCGCGCACTGGACCAACGCCACCGCCTTCGTGATCCTCGCGATCTCGGGCATCGTGATGGCCTTCGGCAAGTACTTCCTGCTGCCGATCATCGGCGGCACCTTGTTCGGCTGGCTCACCTACGCGCTGAAGAACGCGCACAACTTCGTCGGCCCGGTGTTCGCGGTGTCGCTGGTGGTCGTGTTCCTCACCTTCGTGCGCGACAACGTGCCGCGGGCCGGCGACCTGAAGTGGATCGTCAGGGCCGGCGGGCTGTTCGGCGAGCACGAGGTGCCGTCGCATCGCTTCAACGCCGGCGAGAAGGTGATCTTCTGGATCGGCGTGTTCCTGCTCGGCTTCGTCGTGGTCGGCTCCGGCCTGGTGCTCGACAAGCTGATCCCGGGCCTCGCCTACACGCGCGGCGACATGCAGGTGGCGCACATGATCCACGCCGCCGCGGCGGTGCTGATGATGGTGCTGTTCATCGGCCACATCTACCTCGGCACGATCGGCATGAAGGGCGCGCTCGATGCCATGCGCACCGGCTACGTCGACGAAGCCTGGGCGCGCGAACACCACGAGCTCTGGCACGACGACATCAAGGCCGGCAAGATCCCGGCGCAGCGCAGCACGCGCGCGAGCACGCCGCCGGCTGCCGCCGCGCGCACCTGACACCGCCCGATCCACGACCCATGCGGAGACCGACGATGCGAATCCTCACCGTGGCGGCCGTGGCCGCCATCGCCTGCGGCGCGGCCGTGGCCAAGCTGCCGCCGCTGTCCGACGAGGCCAAGGCCAAGGCGGCGGAAGCCGCGGCGAAGACGGCGCACGGCAACAAGGTCGCCGACTACCAGCTGTGCAAGTCGATGGAGCGCGTGGCCGCGAAGTACCTGGCCGACGCGAAGAAGGCCGGCAAGGACGTGAAGCCCACCGAGACGCCGCCCTGCGCCGACCCCGGCCCGTTCGTCTACAACCCGCCGGGCGCCGCGCCGGCGGCCGCAGCGGCGCCGGCCGCGCCTGCGCCCGCCGCAGCGCCGGCCAAGAAGTCCTGAGCCCCGCGCACGCCACGCAAGGGCCGCTCGACGAGCGGCCCTTTCGTCTTGTGTAGAGTGACCGCATGACCCCGCGCCTCACCCAGGCCAGCGCGCCCCTCACGCACGAGATCGAGGTGCTGGACGAGTTCGGCCAGCGCCGCCGCATCGCCATTCCCGCGGAGCGGGCGCTCACCGTGTTCGTCGACAAGCGCGAGCTGGTGACCCTGATGACCCTGGGTGCGGCCCCCGAGTGGCTGGTGCTGGGCTACCTGCGCAACCAGCGGCTGGTGGCGTCGCCGGCCGAGATCGAGTCGGTCACCGTCGACTGGGACGTCGGCGCCGCCGCGGTGAAGACGCGCGCCGGCATCGACGACTTCGACCGGAAGACCGCGAAGCGCGTCGTCACCACGGGCTGCGGCCAGGGCACGGTGTTCGGCGACCTGATGGACGAGCTCGACTCCGTCGCGCTGCCGCCGCCCGCCGAGGCGCGCATCTCGCAGGCCACCTTGTACGGCCTGCTCGAGGCCGTGCGCCGCCAGGAGAGCACCTACAAGTCGGCCGGCTCGGTGCACGGCTGCGCGCTGTTCCGCGGCGCGGAGATGCTGCTGTTCGTCGAGGACGTCGGCCGGCACAACGCGATCGACACGATCGCCGGCTGGATGTGGCTGCACGGCGTGGACGGCGCCGACAAGACCTTCTACACGACCGGCCGGCTGACCAGCGAGATGGTCATCAAGTCGGCGCAGATGGGCGTGCCGGTCGTCGTGTCGCGCTCCGGCATCACGCAGATGGGCCACGAGGTGGCGTGCCGGCTGGGGCTGGCGCTGTTCGGCCGCGCCACCCACCGGCACTTCGTCTGCTACAGCGGCTTCGAGCGCTTCGACGCGCAGCCCGAGCCGGCGCGCGCCGCCGCCGCGGCCGCTACGGCCGCAACTGGCTGAACACGTAGCCCTTGTCCTTCTGCTGCGCGTGGCAGGCGTGGCAGGCCGTCGCGGCGTTGCCCCTGACCACGCGCTGCGCCGGATCGCCGCCCTTGAAGCCCTCGTAGCCCCAGCCGCCGGTGGCCGCGTAGCGCTTCGCGTCGCGCACCATCACGCCGAGCACCTTGCGCTCGCCCTCGACCACGGCGTTGTCGGCCGACTTCGCTTCCAGCAGGTCGAAGGCGATCACCGCGCCGTCGGGGAAGCGTCCGCTCTTGTAGCCCTGCACCGCCTTCGGATTGGCGTAGAGGTGGTGGATGCCGCCGAACGACTCGTACAGCGGATGGCCCGGGTTGATCGTCATCGACTTCACGTGGTGCCAGTCGCGCCAGCCCTTGGGGAAGGGCACGTCGGGCGTCTGCGCCGACGCGATCGCGGCAGTGCCCAGCAGCGCCGTCAGCGCGGCGATTCGCAAGCTCGATCGAAGCATCGTGGTCTCCTTCGCGTCACAATGAACGCGCGCATTCTGCGAAGCGCGCGTGCCGCGCGAAAGCGGGCACGAAACGGTGCGGTGGGCACCGGACGGTGCATCTTGGCGTCGTACCGAAGGAAGGACTTCTCCCGTGAACACGCAGCGAATCCCCGTCTCGCGCATGGTCGAGGACATCGTCGGCTGCAAGTGGTCGCTGGCGGTGCTCGGCCTCGTGCGCCGCGGCGTGCGACGCCCCGGCGCGATGGAGCACGCCATCGACGGCCTCACGGCGAAGGTGCTCAACGAGCGGCTGCGCAAGCTCATGCGCTACGGCATCCTCGCCAAGCGCAGCTACCCCGAGGTCCCGCCGCGCGTGGAGTACGAGCTCACCGGCTTCGGCCAGCGCTTCGTGCGCGTGATCGACGCGATCGACACGCTCGAGCAGGAACTGGCGGCCGAGGTCGCGCCGGTGCCCTCGCGCGAGGCGATGCCGGTCCATGCGGAGGACGAGCCGGGGCGCTAGCCGCGCCGGCGCCGCGCGGCGTGGCGCGGCTCGTGAGGCTCAGGACCGCGCGGCCGCCAGGTCGCGCAGATGCGTCGGGCCGACGCGGCGCTCGATCTCGGCCAGCAGGGCCTTGCCCCAGCCCATCGCGAACAGCGCCTCGGCCACCACGAACATCGGGCCGACGAGCAGGCCGACCAGGTCGTCGACGAAGGCGGGCTTGCGGCCTTCGTAGTAGTGGCCGACGAACTGGATGATCCAGCCCAGCACGAACACGCCGAGGCCCCAGGCCAGCCACGCGGCGGTGCTGCCGGCCGCGAGCGGCTGCGCCAGCAGCAGGCACACGAAGTTCAGCGCCGAGGTCGCCACGCCGAGCACGAACTGGCCGCGCGTGAGGTACCACGCGGTGGCGAGCGCCCACACGATCCAGATCGGCGTGAGCGCGAAGCCGCCCACGGCGAACGACGGGCGCGACAGCAGCACGCACAGCGCGAACACGATGAGCGGGATGCCGACGAAGTGGGTGACGATGTTGCGGCGGTCGCGGTGGTACGCGGCGTACTGCGACAGCAGGTCGGTGGCGTTGCGCATGACAGTCTCCTTGGCGCGTGCGCTCTCGTCCGGGATGTTAATGCGCCGACCCTAGAATCGCGCAACCCGCGGGAACCCCCATGACGATCAAGAGCGACACCTGGATCCGGCGCATGGCCGAGCAGCACGGGATGATCGAGCCGTTCGAGCCGCGCCAGGTGCGCCACGCGCCGGACGGCCACCGCATCGTGAGCTACGGCACCAGCAGCTACGGCTACGACATCCGCTGCGCCGACGAGTTCAAGATCTTCACGAACATCAACTCGACCATCGTCGACCCGAAGAACTTCGACGAGAAGAGCTTCGTCGACTTCCGCGGCGAGGTCTGCATCATCCCGCCCAACAGCTTCGCGCTGGCGCGCACGGTCGAGTACTTCCGCATCCCGCGCAACGTGCTGACCATCTGCCTGGGCAAGAGCACCTATGCGCGCTGCGGGATCATCGTCAACGTCACGCCGTTCGAGCCCGAGTGGGAGGGCTACGTGACGCTCGAGTTCAGCAACACCACGCCGCTGCCGGCCAAGATCTACGCGGGCGAAGGCTGCGCGCAGGTGCTGTTCTTCGAGAGCGACGAGGTCTGCGAGACCAGCTACAAGGACCGTGGCGGCAAGTATCAGGGGCAACGCGGCGTGACCTTGCCCAAGACCTGACCGGCCCGCGCGTCCCGCGGCGTCCTTGGCGCGCCGCGACGCAGGGGCTAACATGCCCGGAACCCGTCCCGCGCGCCCGCGCAGGAGGCGGGACACCGGAGACAACGATGAAGTGGCGCGACCTGCTCGCCGACTGGGGGCTCACCAAGCTCCAGCTCAGCGCCGGGTTCCTCGACCTCGAGTTCGCGCCCACCGACCACGAGCGCCGCGCCGCGTGGGACCTGTACGTCGAGCTGGCCACCCGCGTGGCCACGCAGCCGCTGCACGACGAGCAGGGCGCCGACGGCAGCGCGCTGGCCAGCCTGCACGCGCTGTTCGGCGTGACCCGCGGCGTGCTCAAGCAGTACGGCCCCGGCGCGCAGAACTTCGCGCGCGTGGCGGTGGCGGTGCTCAACGAAGTGCTGCGCCCGTTCCTCAGCCGCTGGCACCCGCGCCTGGACGCGCAGGGCCGCGTGCCCGAGGCCGAACGCGCCGCCTTCCGCGCCGAGCTGCGCGAGATGCAGCGGCAGCTCAACGACGACTACGCGCGGGTGCTGGCGGCACTCGCGCAGGTGAAGCCCTTCGGGGCCTGACACGCCGCCGGCGCGCGCGGGCGGCACTTGCGGAGGGAGCGCACGATGAAGTGGGAAGGCCAGCGCGAGAGCGAGAACGTCGAAGACCGGCGCAGGCGCGGCGGCACGGGCGGGTCCGGCGGGCGCGGCCTGCCGGTGGGCGGCCGCGGCATCGGGCTCGGCACGATCGTCGTCGCGCTCATCGCCGGCTGGATCTTCGGCATCAACCCGCTAACCATCCTCGGCGGGCTGGGCGGCGGCGGCATGCCGGGCGCCGCGGTCACCGAGCCGGCGTCGCCGGCCGCCCGTCCGCCGGCCGACGACGCGGCCGCGCGCTTCGTCTCGGTGGTGCTGGCCGACACCGAGGACGTGTGGCGCAGGCTCTTCCAGGAAGCCGGCTCGCAGTATCGCGAGCCCAGGCTGGTGCTGTTCCGCGGTGCGGTGCCCACGGCCTGCGGCACCGGGCAGGCGGCGATGGGACCGTTCTACTGCCCGGGCGACCAGAAGGTCTACATCGACCTCGGCTTCTTCGACACCCTGCGCTCGCGGCTCGGCGCGCCGGGCGACTTCGCCCAGGCCTACGTGATCGCGCACGAGGTCGCGCACCACGTGCAGGGCCTGCTCGGCATCACCGGTCGCGTCGACGCGCTGCGCGGGCGGGCGGGCGAGGCGCAGGCCAACCAGCTCTCGGTGCGCGTCGAGCTGCAGGCCGACTGCCTGGCCGGCGTGTGGGCGCACCACTCGCAAAAGGGCAAGGGCTGGCTCGAGCAGGGCGACATCGACGAGGCGCTGAACGCCGCCGCGCGCATCGGCGACGACACCTTGCAGCGCCGGCAGCAGGGCACGGTGGTGCCCGAGACCTTCACGCACGGATCGAGCCAGCAGCGGGTGAGCTGGTTCCGCCGCGGGCTGCAGAGCGGCAGCGTGCAGCAGTGCAACACGTTCGACGCGCGCAACCCCTGACGCGCGGAGCCGCACGATGCGCACGCCGGTCCGCCCCGCCGCGCTGGTCGAGAGCTGGTTCGACCTGCTGCCCGACGCGCAGCGGCCGCTCGCGCGCGAGTTGCAGACGCTGATCTCGGCGGCCGAGCCGCGCCTGGCCCAGACCGTGAAGTGGGGCAACCTCGTGTTCACGCTCTCGGGCACCAACCTCATCGCCATCGTGCCGCACAAGGGGCACGTCAACGTGCAGTTCTTCAACGGCGCCGCGCTCGCGCCGCAGTGGCCGCAGCTCGAGGGCACCGGCAAGGGCCTGCGCCACCTGAAGTGCCGCGGCGGCCAGCCGGTCGATGCGGCGCTCGTCGGCGCGCTGGTGCGCGACAGCGTCGCCGAGGCCTCGGCGTGAGCCGGTCCGACCACGGCGGCGGCTCTGCCGCGCGCGAGCGGCTGGGCGCGCTGCGCCACGAGCGCGGCAAGGTGGTCGGCGCGGCCGAGGCGGTGGCGCTGGTGCGCGACGGCGACACCGTGGCCACCGGCGGCTTCGTCGGCATCGGCTTCGCGGAGAGCATCGCGGTGGCGCTGGAGCAGCGCTTCGAGCGCGACGGCGCGCCACGCGGCCTGACGCTCGTCTACGCCGCGGGGCAGGGCGACGGGCGCGAGCGCGGCCTCAACCACCTCGGCCACGAAGGCCTGGTGGCGCGCGTCATCGGCGGCCACTGGGGCCTGTGCCCGAAGCTGCAGAAGCTCGCGGTCGACAACCGCATCGAGGCCTGGAACCTGCCGCAGGGCGTGATCTCGCACCTGTTCCGCGACATCGCCGCCGGCCGCCCGGCGCACGTCACGCGCGTGGGGCTCGGCACCTTCGTCGATCCGCGCCACGGCGGCGGGCGGCTGAATGCGCGCACCACCGAATCGCTGGTCGAGCTGACCCGCGTGTTCGGCGAGGAGGCGCTGCTGTACCGCACCTTCCCGATCGACGTGGGCATCATCCGCGGCACCACGGCCGACACCGACGGCAACCTCACGATGGAGCGCGAGGCGCTCACCCTGGAAGCGCTGGCCATCGCGATGGCCGCGCACAACAGCGGCGGCATCGTGATCGCGCAGGTCGAGCGCGTGGCCGCGGCCGGTTCGCTGCCGCCGCGGCAGGTCAAGGTGCCGGGCGTGCTGGTCGACTGCGTGGTCGTGGCCGAGCGCCCCGAGCACCACTGGCAGACCTTCGCCGAGCCGTACAGCGCCGCCTTCGCCGGCGAGATCCGCGTGCCGGCGACCCTGGTCGCGCCGATGCCGCCGTCGCAGCGCAAGATCATCGCGCGCCGCGCCGCGCTGGAACTGCGCGCCAACAGCGTGGTGAACCTCGGCATTGGCATGCCCGAGGGCGTGGCCGCCGTCGCGGCCGAGGAGAAGGTGATCGACCTGATCACCCTCACCGCCGAGCCCGGCGTGATCGGCGGCATCCCGGCCGGCGGGCTGAACTTCGGCGCGGCGGTCAACACGCAGGCCGTCATCGACCAGCCCTACCAGTTCGACTTCTACGACGGCGGCGGGCTCGACATCGCCTTCCTCGGCCTCGCGCAGGCCGACGCGCAGGGCAACCTGAACGTGAGCCGATTCGGCCCGCGGCTGGCCGGCGCGGGCGGCTTCATCAACATCAGCCAGAACGCGCGGCGCGTGGTGTTCGTCGGATCGTTCACCGCCGACGGCCAGCGCAAGTTCGTGCGCGAGGTCGAGCACCGCACGTTCTCGGGCGCGCAGGCACGCGCGCGCGGGCAGCCGGTGCTGTACGTCACCGAGCCCTGCGTGTACCGCCTGCACGAGCGCGGGCTCGAGCTGATCGAGATCGCGCCGGGTGTCGACCTCGAGCGCGACGTGCTCGCGCACATGGACTTCGAGCCGGTGATCGAACGCGCGCCCGTGCTCATGGACGAGGCCCTCTTCGCCGACGCGCCGATGGGGCTGCGCGAGCGCCTGATCGAGCGACCGCTGGCCGAGCGCTTCGCCTACGACGCCGCGCAGCGCACCTTGTTCATCAACTTCGAGCGGTACGCGGTGCGTCGCGAAGCCGACATCGAGGCGGTGCGGCGCGAGGTCGAGGCCCGCGTCGCGCCGCTCGGGCACAAGGTGTATGCGGTGGTGAACTACGACCACTTCACGCTCGCCACCGAGCTCGAGGACGCCTGGGCGCGCATGGTCCACGACCTCGTCGAGCGCTTCTATCTCAACGTGGTGCGGTACACCACCAGCGGCTTCCTGCGCGCCAAGCTCGGCCCCGCGCTGGCCGCGCGCGGCGTGGCGCCGCACCTGTACGAGACGGCGGAGGAGGCGCGCGCGCACATGCGCGACGCTCGTTGAGCACGCCGAGAGTGACGACACCTCGTTGCCGTTCGGGCTGAGCCTTTCGAAACCCCACCACGGTCGTCGCGTGGCGCGCCGGCCCGTCG
This sequence comes from uncultured Burkholderiaceae bacterium, assembly GCA_964517545.1. Classification (GTDB taxonomy): domain Bacteria; phylum Pseudomonadota; class Gammaproteobacteria; order Burkholderiales; family Burkholderiaceae_C; genus CAZFET01. The sequence continues at coordinate 12,549 of CAZFET010000015.1, read as the reverse complement.
CGGCGGCGCCTGCGCCCTACAGCCCGATGCGCGGCGAGACCCGGCGCATCAGCGCGAGCGCGTCGTCGCCGAAGCGGAACGCAGCGATCAGATCGTCCACCCGGTAGCCCCGCACCTGTCGACGGATCGAGGCGACCACCGCGTGCGCCTCGTCGAGCCGGTCGGCCAGCGCGAGGCAGTGCGCGGCGATGCCGAGGATGTGCACGTGCGCGTTCGGCCGCGCCACGGCGCGCAGCGCCCAGTCGGCCGCTTCGTCGAAGCGGCCCAGGCGCATCAGCGCGATCGCGCGCGTGCACAGCATGGCGAACAGCAGCGGGTCGAACGGGCTCAGCTCGCGCGAGTGGTCCGACGCGCGAATGCCGGCTTCGGGGTCGCCCGACTGCGCGTGGATGAAGGCGCGCGTGTAGTGGCCGAGCGCGAAGTTCGGGCTCAGCTCGACCGCCGTGTCCAGCTCGCCCAGCGAAGCGTCGACGCGCCCGCGCAGCCACAGCGCGCGGCCCAGCGCCCAGTGGGCGGAAGGATCCAGCTCGTCGGCCGCGAGCGCCTGCGAGGCGGTGCGGTACGCGGCCTCGACCTCGCGCTCGCGCTCCCCCCAGCCGAGGAACGCGTTCTGGAAGTGCGTGAACGACAGGCCCGCCCACGGACGCGAGAACGTCGGGTCGAGCTTCACCGCCGCGTCGAAGAAGTGATGCGCCTGCTCGTTGTCCTCGCGGTTGAAGCGGAACATGTGCCACAGGCCGCGGTGGTGGGCCTCCCACGCGTCGAGCGAGTCCGGCGGCTTGAGCACCGCGCGATTGCGCTCGGCTTCCTCGATGCGCAGCGCGATCGAGGCGACGATGCGGTTGCCGATCTCGTCGAGCACCGACAACGCGCCGTCGGCGCGCGCCGCGAACGTGTCGGCCCACACGATGCGCGCGGTGCGCGTCTCGACGAGCTGCACGCTCGCGTCGACGCGCTCGCCGTCGCGGCGCAGCGAGCCGCTGCACACGTAGTCGACGTCCAGCGCGCGGCCCGCCTCCTCGGCGCCGACGTCGCGGGCATCGAGCGCGAACACGGTGCCTTGCGCGATGACGAACATGCTGCGCAGCTTGGCCAGCCGCGCGATCACGTCGAACGTCAGGCCGTGCGACAGCGCGCTGCGCGGACCGGCCGGGCGCGGCACGTCGGCGAACGGCATCACGGCGATCGACGCGCGCCGCGCCGGGCGCGGCGACGGATCGGCAGCCCCGTCGGCCACCGGCGCTGCAACGATCGGCGGTGCGGCGGCCTCCGGTCGCGGCGCGGTGGCCGCCGCCGTTGACGAGCCCGTGAGCCCGGCCCGCAGCCGCCGCCACGCGAGGCCGATCGGCCGCCAGTCCTGGCCCTCGGCCTCGAACAGCCGCGTGGCGACGGCCAGGTGCTCGTCGCCGTCGGCGAGCCGCCCACGCCGCGCCAGCACTTCGAGCATCTGCTCGTGCGCGCGCCGGTCCAGCGGCGCGAGCTGCAGCCAGCGCTCGACGTGCACGATCGCCTCGTCGTCGTGCGCCGGCGTCGCGCGGGCCAGGTGTTCCAGCACCACCGCGTGCGCGGCGCGGTAGTGCCGCCGCTGCGCGACGAGCCACGCGGAGAACGCCGGCGCGCGCGCGATCTCCAGGCCCTGCAGGAAATCGCCCGCGAAGTGCGACGCGAGACGGCGCAGCGCGCCCGCATCGAGCGAGTCGACACCCGCGCGCAATGCGCGGTCGACCTCGCGCACGTCGACGTCGCCGTCGTCGAGGTCGAGCCGCACCGTGTCGGCGTCGGACAGCACGCGCGTGTGCTGCGCGTGGTCGAGCAGCGCGCGTGCCTTGCTCAGGCACCAGCGCAGTTCGCCGCGCGGATCGTTCGGCAGGTCCCACAGCAGCTCGCACAGGCGGCTGCGCGCGATGCCGCGCGGCTGCGCGGCGAGCAAGGCCACGAGCGCGCGCACCTTGCGCGACGGCGGCAGCGCGAGCGGCCGTCCGTCGCGCAGCACCTCCATCGGGCCGAGCAGCCGCAGCCGCAGCGCGCGTGCGTGGGCCTGCGCCGCGCCGGCTGCCGATTCCACGCTGGCTACCACGGCCGCTCCCACGCGGCGTGCTCACAGTCGCCGTCACCGGTCGCGACGCGTGTCGCGGCCGCCACCGTCCGCCCCTGCACCGCGGGGCGCGATCCCGTCGGAATCTTCGGAGCCCCAGTCATGAATGCATTGTCCGTCACTCCGGCCGCAGCCACCGCCGCGGCCCCCGACCTCGCCGCCGTCAAGACCAGGCAGCGCGCCGCCTGGACGTCGGGCGACTACGCCGTCGTCGGCACCACCTTGCAGATCGTCGGCGAGTCGCTGTGCGAGGCGCTCGACCTGCGCGCCGGCAGCAAGGTGCTCGACGTCGCCGCCGGCAACGGCAACGTGTCGCTCGCCGCCGCGCGCCGCTGGTGCGACGTGGTGTCCACCGACTACGTGCCCGCGCTGCTCGAGCGCGGCCGCGAGCGCGCCGCCGCGGAGCGCCTGGCGATCGAGTTCCGCGAGGCCGACGTGGAAGCGCTGCCGTTCGCCGACGCGAGCTTCGACGTCGTGGTCTCGACCTTCGGCTGCATGTTCGCGCCGAACCCGCGGCGCACGGCCGACGAGATGCTGCGCGTGGCCAAGCCGCGCGGCCGCATCGGCATGGCCAACTGGACGCCGGAGGGCTTCATCGGCCAGGTGTTCAAGACCATCGGCCGCCACGTGCCGCCGCCGGCCGGCGTGGAGTCGCCGGCGCTGTGGGGCACGCGCGCGCGCCTGAACGACCTGTTCGGCGCGCAGTCCTCGTCGGTGTCGGCCGAGTCGAAGATGTTCACGTTCCGCTATCGCTCGCCCGAGCACTGGCTCGACGTGTTCCGCACGTTCTACGGCCCGGCGCTGAAGGCCTTCGCGGCGCTCGACGGCACGGGGCAGGCGGCGCTGGCCGACGACCTGCTGTCGCTCGTCTCGCGCTTCAACGTCGCCAAGGACGGCACGATGGTCGTGCCGAGCGAGTACCTCGAGGTCGTCGTCACGAAGCGGGGCTGATCGCATGAGCCCGCGGTTCGACGCGGTGCACGCCGACGGTCCCGCTGCGCAGGCGCTGCGGGCGTTGAGCATGCCGCTGCTGTTCCTGTGCGGCGAGGCCACCGTGCCGGCGGCGCGCCGCATGGCGCAGAGGCTGCGTCGCGCCTGTCCGGCGGCGCGCCACGAGTCGGTGCCCGGCGGGCACATGTCGCCCGTCACCCACGCGGCCGAGGTCGGCGCGCGCATCGAGCGCTTCCTGCGCGAGCACGCGGGCCATCCGGCCGCCGACGATTCCTTCTACTTCCCACCGCACCGGACGCAAGACGTCCGACAGGAGATCACATGAACCACCCTCACATCCGAAGCACGGGCGGCCGCAAGCTGCGCCATGCACTGCTCGCCGCCGCCGCGCTGGCCGTGGCGTCGCTCGACGCGCGCGCCGATGCGGTGACCGACTGGAACGTCAAGGCCGGCGAGATCCTCGTCGAGTCGAAGCTCGGCACGCCGCCGGCGATCCGCGCGATGGCGATCGTGCAGACCGCGGTGCACGACGCGCTGCAGTCGCTCGTGCGACGCGGTGCCGCCGACCGCGCGCCCGCGGCCATCGACGCCGCCGTCGCGGCGGCCAACCGCGCGACCCTGTTCAAGCTGCTGCCGGCACAGGAGGCCTCGATCGAGGCGGCGTATCGCGCAGCGATCGGCGGCATCGCCGACGGCCCGGCCAAGAACGCCGGCATCGCGGCCGGCGAGGCCGCGGCGGCGGCGGTGCTGGCCGCACGCGCCGACGACGGCGCGACGGCGCCGGAGCGCTATCGGCCGCGCACGAGCCCCGGCGTGTACGTGCCGACCGCCACGCCGGCGGCGTCGCAGTGGGCGCAGCGCAAGCCGTGGGTGCTGAGCCTCGCGTCGGAGTTCCGGCCCGGCCCGCCGCCCGCGCTCGACAGCGCGCAGTGGGCGCGCGACTTCCAGGAGGTCAAGTCGCTCGGCGCCCGCCAGGGCAGCGCGCGCAGCGCCGAGCAGACCGAGATCGCGCGCTTCTGGGAGTACTCGCTGCCGCCCATCTACCAGGGCATCGTGCGCTCGGTGGCGCTCGCGCCGGGGCGCGACGCGGCGCGCAACGCGCGGCTGTTCGCCGCCGCGTCGCAGGCGATGGACGATGCGCTGATCGCGGTGTTCGACGCGAAGTACCACTACCACTTCTGGCGTCCGCTCACGGCGATCCGCAACGCCGACATCGACGGCCACGACGCGACCGAGGTCGACGCCGGCTGGTCGCCGCTGATCGACACGCCGATGCATCCCGAGTACCCGGCGGGCCACACCGTGCTGGCCGGCGCGGTGGCGGCGGTGCTGAAGGCGGAGACCGGCCGCGGGTCGACGCCGGAACTGGCGACCGGCAGCCCCAGCGCCAAGGGGGCGACGCGGCGCTGGAAGACGCCCGACGACCTGGTGCGCGAGGTGGTGGACGCGCGCGTGTACGACGGCGTGCACTACCGCTTCTCGGGCGAGGCGGGCGCCGAGCTGGGCCGCAAGGTCGGCGAGCGCGTCGCGGCGAAGCTGCTGCACGCGCCGCACTGAGCGCCGCTGCGCCGGGGCGTGCCGCCACACGAGCTCCGGCGCGCAGCGGGCGCTCGTCGCGCGCGCGTCAGCGCGGGAACGTGCCGGGCAGCAGGATGCCGCGGTCCACCGTGTCGATGTCGGTGCGGCCGCAGAAGGCCATCGTGATCTCGAGTTCCTTCGCGATGATCTCGAGGCACTTCGTGACGCCGGCCTCGCCCATCGCGCCCAGGCCGTAGAGGAAGGCGCGGCCGATCAGGGTGCCGCGCGCGCCGAGCGCGCGGGCCTTCAGCACGTCCTGCCCGCTGCGCACGCCGCCGTCCATCCAGACCTCGATGCGCGAGCCGACGGCGTCCGCGATCGCCGGCAGCGCCTCGATCGCGCTCGGCGCGCCGTCGAGCTGGCGGCCGCCGTGGTTGCTGACGATCAGCGCGTCGGCGCCGGAGTCGGCGGCGAGCCTGGCGTCCTCGACGTCCATGATGCCCTTGAGGATGAGCTTGCCGCCCCAGCGCTTCTTGATCCATTCGACGTCGCCCCAGTTCAGGCGCGGGTCGAACTGCTCGGCGGTCCACGAGCTGAGCGAGGACAGGTCGCCCACGCCCTTGGCGTGGCCGACGATGTTGCCGAAGGTGCGCCGCGGCGTGCCCAGCATGCCGAGGCACCAGCGCGGCTTGGTGGCGAGGTTGATCAGGTTCGCCAAGGTCGGCTTGGGCGGCGCCGACAGGCCGTTCTTCAGGTCCTTGTGGCGCTGGCCGAGCACCTGCAGGTCGAGCGTGAGCATCAGCGCGCTGCAGTTCGCGGCCTTGGCGCGGTCGATCAGCCGCTCGATGAAGCCGCGGTCGCGCATCACGTAGAGCTGGAACCAGAACGGCGTCTTCACGTGCTCGGCCACCGCCTCGATCGAGCAGATGCTCATGGTCGACAAGGTGAAGGGCACGCCGAACTTCGCGGCCGCGCGCGCGGCGAGGATCTCGCCGTCGGCGTGCTGCATGCCGGTCAGCCCCGTCGGCGCCAGCGCCACCGGCATCGCCACCGGCTGGCCGATCATGGTCGAGCGCACCGTGCGCCCCTCCATGTTGACCGCCACGCGCTGGCGCAGCTTGATCTTGCCGAAGTCGGCCTCGTTGGCGCGGTAGGTGCTCTCGGTCCACGAGCCGGAGTCGGCGTAGTCGTAGAACATGCGCGGCACGCGCTTCTTCGCGAGCACGCGCAGGTCTTCGATGCAGGTGATGACGGTCATCGCGACGGTTCTCCTCTCGCGGACCGCATCGTACCGGGGCGCGTGGTGCGCCCCGACGGGGGAAACGTCAGGCCAGGCGCTGCACCAGCACGGCCAGCGAGCACAGGCCGACCGCGACGGCGGCCACCACCCAGTTGGGCAGATGACCGTGCGGCGCGCGCACGTGGCGATGGAGCTGACGAGTCTTGTCGGTCATGGCGGTTCCCCGGAGCCCGTGCGCGTGACGCATCTCACGATGCGCCTGCCGCACGGGGCACGACCCGTTCATGGAGCGAGTTCCATGCCCGCGCAAGCTAGGATGCAGATCGATGAAGATCGACCTGCCGCCGCGCCCCGCGTGGATCCGCATGCTGTGGTTGTCGGCCGGGGCACTGGCGCTGGGGCTGGGCGTGATCGGCATCTTCCTGCCGCTGCTGCCGACCACGCCGTTCGTGCTGGTGGCCGCGTTCTGCTTCTCGCGCGGCTGCCTGCGCTGCGAGGCGTGGCTGATGGCGCATCCGAAGCTCGGGCCGATGGTGCGCGACTGGCGCGCGCACCGCGCGGTGCCGCTGCGCGCGAAGCAGCTGGCCACCGTGATGATGATCGCCGGCTGCGCAATCGCCTGGCCGAGCCTGCCCGCGGGCTGGCGCTGGGCGCCGCTGCTGCTGTGCGCGGCGGTGGCGGCGTGGCTGTGGAGCCTGCCGTCGACGCGGCGGCCCGACTGACGCGCGGCACGGCCCCGGGCGGCGGCTTCGGCCGCGCCCGAGTCAGCCGCGCCTGCCGGCAGGTTCGTCGAACAAGGTGGCCTCCGCCGCGGGACGCGCGCGCGCCGGCGCGGCGCGCACGACCTCGGCCGCGCGCACGAGGCTGCTCGCGCGCACGCCGAGCAGGCGCATGGTGCGGTCGAAGGTCACGCGCTTGAGGCACAGGCCGGCGGCGCGGCGGATGGCGGCGGCGTCGTCCACCGGCGCCGGCAACGTGAGGTCGCGCGTGACGGTGCGGAAGTCCTCGAAGCGCAGCTTGACGCCGATGGTGCGCGCGCAGTGGCGTTGCCGCCGCAGGTCGGCGGCCAGCCGCTCGCACAGATCGGTGAGCACGCGGCCGAGCTCGGCGCGGTCGCGCACCGCGTGCAGGTTGCGGTCGAAGGTGGTCTCGCGGCTCACCGACACCGGTTCGCTGACCGTGACCACGGGCCGCTCGTCGCGGCCGTGCGAGGCCTCCGTCAGCCACGCGCCGTAGCTGCGGCCGAAGTGCTCGATCAGCCAGGCGCGTTCGCGCGCGGCCAGGTCGCCGATCGTGCGGACGCCCAGCGCGTCGAGCTTCGCGCCGGCCTTCGGGCCGATGCCGTTGATGCGCCGCACCGGCAGCGGCCAGATGCGCGCGGCGATGTCGTCCTCGGTGAGCAGGGTCAGGCCGTCGGGCTTGTCCAGCTCGGAGGCGAGCTTCGACAGCAGCTTGTTGGGCGTGACGCCGATCGAGCAGGTGAGGCCGGTGGCGCGCAGCACGCTGTTCTTGATCTCCTGCGCCACCGCGCGCACGCCACCCAGCGGGTCGTGGCCCACCGCGTCGTGCACGCCGGGCACGTCGGTCAGGTCGATGTAGATCTCGTCGATGCCGCGGTCCTCGATCAGCGGCGCCACCTCGGCCACGGCCGTCTTGAACGCGCGCGACAGGCGCCGGTACTCCTCGAAGTCGGTCGGCAGCAGCACCGCGTCGGGCGCGCGCGCGGCGGCCTTCATCAGGCCCATGCCCGAGTGCACGCCCAGGTCGCGCGCCTCGTAGGTGGCGGTGGTGATCACGCCGCGGCCGGCGTAGTCGGCCAGCCGCGAGAAGCGCCGCGTGCCGTCGGGCTGCAGCACCGGCTGGTGGCGCCGGCCGCCGCCGATCACCACCGGCCGGCCGCGCAGCTCCGGGTAGCGCAGCAGCTCGACCGACGCGTAGAAGGCGTCCATGTCGAGGTGGGCGATCCAGCGGCGGCGGGCGGGGCGCATGCCGCGATTCTGGGCGTGGCGGCAACGCCCGGTTGCATCTGCGACGGGCCATCTCTTGAAATGTGCACAAAGCACATTTATTATCCGGTCGCACTCACTGCACAGGAGTCCGTCATGCACACCTTTCTTCCGCGATCCGGCCTGTGGCGGCCGGCGCTCGCCGCCTTGCTGGGCGGCCTCACCTTGCTGGCGGCCGGCTGCGGCGGCGGCGGCGACGCACCCGCCGGCGCCAACGAGCAGGCCGCCTCGTTCACCGAAGGCCCGATCGAGGGCTTCGGCTCGATCATCGTGGGCGGCGTGCGCTTCGACGACAGCGCCGCCCGCGTGAGCGACGACGACGACAGCCCGCGCTCGTCCGACGACCTGAAGCTCGGCGTCGTGGTCGAGATCGAGGGCGGCGCGGTCGATCGTGTCGCCAACGAGGCGCGCGCGCTGCGCATCCGCTTCGGCGCCGAGATCGTCGGCCCGGTCGAGAGCACGAACACCGGCCCGACGGCGAACCCGAAGACGCTCGTGGTGCTGGGGCAGACGGTCGAGATCAAGGACACCACGGTCATCGACGACAGCCTGGTCGGCGGCGTGGCCGGCATCGCCGTGGGCGACGTGCTCGAAGTGCACGCGCTGTTCGACGCTGCCACCGGGCGCTACGTCGCCACGCGCATCGAGGACAAGGACAGCCCGCAGTTCTTCAAGCTGCGCGGCGTGGTCTCGGGCCTCGACACGACGGCCAGGACGTTCCGCATCGGCACCGCGCTGATCTCGTACGCGTCGGTCGACCCGGCCCTGCTGCCGGCCAACCTGGCCGACGGGCTGCGCGTGCGCGTGCGCCTGCAGACGACGCAGGTCGACGGCAAGTGGGTCGCGGTGACGGTGCGCCACGGCGTGCGCCGCGCCGACGACGTCGGCGAGGCCGAGGTCCACGGCTTCGTCACGCGCTTCGAGTCGGCGCAGCGCTTCGCCGTCAACGGCCTCGAGGTCGATGCCACCGGCGCCGCCTTCCCCGACGGCACGGCAGGCCTGCGACTCGGCGCGCGCGTCGAAGTGGAGGGCCGCATCGTCAACGGCGTGCTGGTGGCGCGCAAGGTCGAGCTGGAAGACCGCCGCGACCGCCTGGAGCGCTTCGAGCTGCACGGCGCGATCGCGTCGATCGACCTGGGCGCCAAGGTGTTCGTGCTGCGTGGCATCCGCGTCAGCTTCGACGGCCCGCTCGACCTGGAGTGCCGCGCCACGCTCGCGGTCGGCACGCGGGTCGAGGTCAAGGGCTACCTGTCGGCCGACGGCACCAAGCTGGTCGCGGCGAGAATCCGCTGCGAGGACTGACCCCAAAGCAATGCCGGCACCGCACGACCCGCCCGACAGCGCCGCGCTCACCGAAGCGCTGCGGGCGGTGCTCGTGCCGCTGGCCCGACTCGCGGTCGCGCGCGGCATGCCGCTCGCGGCCGTCGAACTTCTCATGAAGAAGGCCTTCGTCGATGCCGCGCGCGAGGTCCACGGCGGCGCCGCGCAGCCGCACCGCATGGTCAGCCGCATCGCCACCGCCACCGGCCTCACGCGGCGCGAGGTGACGAAGCTGGCGAGCCCGCCGCAGGCCCGCGTCGGTGGCCCCGGCGCCGCCGCGCCGGCGGCGCCGCGCACGCACGCGAGCGAGGTGTTCGCGCGCTGGATGAGCGACCCCGCGTACCGCACGCGCCGCGGGCCGCGCAGCGTGACGCGCCTGGGCGACTCGCCGCGCTTCGTGGCGCTCGCGCTTTCGGTCACGCGCGACGTGCATCCGCGCAGCCTGCTCGACGAGCTGATCCGCCTGGGCCTCGCCGAGCACGACGAGGCGCGCGACAGCGTGAGCCTCTCGCGCGAGGCGTTCGTGCCGCGCGGCGACACGGCGCGCATGCTCGGCTTCCTGGGCGCCAACGTCGGCGACCATCTCGCCGGCGCGGTCGACAACGTGCTCGGCGAGGGCGACCGTCACTTCGAGCAGGCGCTGTTCGCCGACGGCCTGCCGGACGACGCGATCGAGCGGCTGCGCGACCTCGTGTCGGCGCAGTGGAAGCTGCTGCGCGCGGCGCTCGTGCCGGCGCTGGAGGCGATGATCGACGCCGAGCGCGCGGCCGGCCGCCGAGGGCCGCGCCGCGTCAGGATCGGCCTGTACACCTACGACGACGGCGCCGGCGTTTCCACCGAAGCCGCCGTGCAGGCGCGGCCGCGCCGCATCCGCAGAACCACGAAACCCGAAGGGACATGACATGTCAGCCCCCCTCACGCTCCGACGCTGTCTGACCGCGCTGCTCGCCTCGTTCGTGGCCTTGTGGATCGTCGCCTGCGGCGGCGGCGGAGGCGTCGGCGAAGGCGGCACCGGCTCGTTCTCGTCGGGGCCGATCACCGGCTTCGGCTCGATCATCGTCAACGGCGTGCGCTTCGACGACTCGTCGGCCGTCATCACCGACGACGACGGCGCCACGCGGCAGCGCGGCGAGCTGCGGCTGGGCATGGTGGTGGCGATCGACAGCACGCGCATCGACGACACCAGCGCGACCGCCAGCGCGCGTTCGATCCGCGTGGGCAGCGACGTCCGCGGCATCGTGACCGAGGTCAACGCGGCGCAGGGCAGCTTCAAGGTGTTCGGCCTGACAGTGCGCGTGATCGCCGACACCGTGTTCGACGACGGCATCGCAGGCGGCATCGCCGGCTTGCGCGTGGCCGACGTGGTCGAGGTCTACGGCTTCCTCAATCGCGCGCAGACCGTGTTCTTCGCCACGCGGGTGGAGCGCAAGCCGCTGGGCACCACGAGCTTCAAGCTGCGCGGGCCGCTCGAGGCGGTGGGCGTCGGCACGATCACCATCGGCGGCCAGGTCGTCACGACCACCGGCATCCCGCTGCCGCCGGGGCTCGCACCGGGCGTGGTGGTGCGGGTTCGCGCGACGCTCGGCGCGGGCGGCCTGGCGGCCACGCGCGTCGACCTGGCCGCGCTGCAGGTGCCGGCCCGCGCCGACGGGCGCGTCGAGGGCCGCATCACCTCGTTCACGTCGACCCGCAGCTTCTCGGTCGACGGCGTGCCGGTCGACGCCGCCACTGCCGCCTTCCCCGACGGCGAGGCCGGCGTGGTGCTGGGCGCGCGCGTCGAGGTCGAGGGTGCGGTCGTGGCCGGCGTGCTGCGCGCGAGGAAGGTGAAGCCGGAGGACTCGTCGCCCGAGTTCCGCGCGCGCGGAACGATCACCAGCTTCGACGGTGTGGCGCGACGGTTCGTCGTGCGCGACGCCGGCGGGCGTGACGTCACCGTGTCTTACCTCCCCACCGTGGAGGTGGACAACGGCGCCGTAGCGGACCTGCGCGTGGGCATTGCCGTCGACGTGCGCGGCCTGCCGTTCGACGACGGCACGAGGTTGCTCGCGCGGCGCATCAAGATCGAGTGAACGGCGCGCGCCGTGCCGCTTCAGGCGCGCGCGCCGTCGACGAACGCGAGCGTGTCGTCGAGCACCGGCGCGATCCAGCGCAGCGGCCGCGCGAAGGCGGCGACCAGGGTCGCGTGGCTCGCGCGTTCGTAGCGCCGCAGCACCACCGCCACGCCGGCGCGTTGGAGCGCGCGCGACAGGCCGACCGTGTTGCGCTCGGGGTCGACCAGCGCATCCGACACCGGCGCGCCCAGCAACGCGGGCAGCCGCGAGCGCGCCGCGTGCACGATGGGCTGCGAGTCGGCCGGCACCGCCGGATGGTGGAACACCGGCTGCACCTCGGGGTTGCGGATCGGCACGAAGTCGTACGGGCCGGCCAGCCCGATCCAGCCGGCCAGCAGGTCCGGCGCGAGGCCGTGCGGCGCGAGCCAGCGCGCATCGAGCGCGAGCATGGCCGCGATGTACGCGCCGGCGCTGTGGCCCATCACGAACAGCCTGCGCGCCGGATGCGCGCGCCGCAGCCATGCGAGCGCCGCGGCGCCGTCCTCGACGAAGCCGGGATAGCGCACCTGCGGGAACAGGCGGTAGTCGGCCACGGCGACCATCACGCCCGATGCGGCGAGCGCCTCGCCGACGAAGCGGTAGTCGGCGCGCTCGCCGCGGTTCCAGGAGCCGCCGTAGAAGAACAGCGCCAGCGGCGCGTCGGCCGCGTCGTCGCGCGGGCGGTACAGGTCGAGACGCTGGCGCGGATCGGGGCCGTAGGCCAGATCGGCGTCCAGCCGGTGCGTGTCGGCGGGGGCCAGCGCGTTGAGCGTCGCGGCGGGCGAGCAGGCCGCGAGCAGCGGCAGCGCGCCGGCGGCCAGCACGGTGCGTCGGGTCGGCGAGGGCGGCGGCATCGCAGGGTGTACGCGCGATGCCGGCGGGCGGATTCGCTTCAGCCGAGCCGCGCGCGGTGGCGCGCGACCTGCGCGCGCACCTGCTCCGGCGCCGTGCCGCCAACCACGCGGCGCGCGTCGAGCGAGCCGCGCAGCGACAGCACCTCGTAGACGTCGGCCTCGATGGCCGGGTTGAAGCGCTGCAGCGCGTCGAGCGGCAGGTCGGCGAGTTCCATGCCGCGCTGCAGGCAGAAGCGCACCGCGTGCGCCACGGTCTCGTGCGCGTCGCGGAAGGGCACGCCCTTCTTCGCCAGGTAGTCGGCCAGGTCGGTGGCGGTGGCGAAGCCGCGCCGCGCGGCACGCTCCATCGCCTCGGGCTTCACCACGATGCCGGCCACCATCTCGGCGAAGATCGCCAAGGTGTCCTTCAAGGTGTCGACCGTGTCGAACAGCGGCTCCTTGTCTTCCTGGTTGTCCTTGTTGTAGGCCAGCGGCT
>CAZFET010000014.1:1240-21577 GCA_964517545.1 uncultured Burkholderiaceae bacterium | reverse complement strand
CCGCCCATGAGCCGCATCCCGGCCATGAGCAACCTCTTGGAACTCAACAGCTAGCGCCGGCCCGTCGCCACGACGCCGCGGACAAGAAGCGCGACCATGATCAGCATCCGGCGGGCCGAGACCCCCGACGACCTCGACGCCGTGCGCGCGCTGATCCGCGGTTTCGTCCGCTGGACAATGGCCGAGATCGCCGAGACCGACTACCCGGCCATCTTCGCGGGGCTGGAGATGGAACTGGCCGGTCTGCCCGGGCGCTATGGCCCGCCGACGGGCTGTCTCGTCCTGGCGCGCCTGGATGGTGAACCCGTCGGCTGCGTCGCGTTCTACGCCCACGACGCATCGACGATCGAGGTCAAGCGCATGTTCGTCCTGCCCCAGGCGCGCGGCCACGGCATCGGCGCTCGGATGATGGCGTTGCTGCTCGCGCAGGCCCGGGCGGAGGGATTTCGCCGAGCCCTCCTGTCCAGCCACCACAGCATGCATGCGGCCCATGGCACCTATCGCCGCGCCGGGTTTCGCGACATGCCCGTTTCGGCCGAGTTCCCCAGCGCGCTGGCTGGCGTCGACATCTGCATGGAGCTGGCCCTTGGCGCCGCCGAAGGCCTGCCCGCCAGTGCCTAGGCGACCGCGGCGCGCTCCGGGCAGCCCCACCGGCGCGTCAGGGCACGAGGCGCTCCAGCTCCGGCCGCATGTCGGCGGCCTCGTGGATCGAGGCTTCGTTGCGGGCGCTGACGAACACCGCCGGCGTCGTGCAGCGGTTCACGGCCACATGGGGCAGGCCGGCGGGAACGAAGAGGTAGTCCCCCGGGCGGGCCACGCTGCGCTGGTCGAGCCTATGGCCGGTCCACAGCTCGACCTCCTCGCCACTGAGCATGAAGTGCGCCGACTCATGCTGGTGGATGTGCGCCTTCGTGCGCTGGCCCGGCTGCAGCGTGACGGTGCCGAGAAAGAGGCCGCACGAGCCGACCGTCTCGGCGCTGATGCCCGGCTCGTAGCGCGGGCCCTGCGCCGTGACCACGGCGTCGGAGCCCTGCACGACAAAGCGGGGGGTGGTCTGCCTGGTGTCCATGGGGTCCTCCTGCGGGTTGGCGGGCGTGCTGCCCGTGCCGGAACGATGCGCCGCCAGGCTCGGCGAGTCACTGAAGCGGCGCCGAAAAACTCCTAAATCGATGGCCAGACGCTTCTCCTTCGGTCCCTTTCTGCTCGATACCGCGCGCGGCACGCTCACCCGCGACGGCTCGGCGGTGGCGGTGGGGCAGCGCGCGCTGCGGATCCTGCAGGCGCTGCTGGAGGCCGGCGGCGAGCCGGTGACCAAGGCGGCGCTGATGGCGCAGGCCTGGCCCGGGCTCGTCGTGGAGGACAGCAACCTCTCGGTCCAGGTGACGGCGCTGCGCAAGGCGCTGGCCGCGGGCGGGATGGACGACGAGGTCGGCATCGTCACGGTGCCGCGGCTCGGTTACCGCCTGCCCGGCGCGGTGGCGGTGGAGGAGTCGCAACTCGCCCCGCTGGACCACGGCGCCGTGGACCACGGCGGCCGGCCGAGCATCGCGGTGCTTCCCTTCGCGCACCTGGGCGACGACCCGGCGCAGGAGTACCTGGCCGACGGCGTGACCGAGGCCCTGATCGCCACGCTGAGCCGATTTCGCTGGTTCTCGGTCAGCGGGCGCGGCTCGAGCCAGGTCTACAAGCTCGCGCCGAAGGACAACCGCACGGCGGCCGCCGAACTCGGCGTGCGCTACCTCGTCGAGGGCACGGTGCGCAAATCGGGGGCGCGGCTGCGCATCTCGGTCCAGCTCGTCGACGCGCCGGCCGGTGCCTGCCTGTGGGCCGACCAGCACGAGTTCGCGGACGCCGACCTGTTCGACGTGCAGGACGCGATCGTGCAGCAGGTGGCCGGGGCCGTCGAGCCGGCGCTGCTGCGCAACGTCGCGGCTGCTGCAGGGCAGCGCCGCGGCGGCCTCACCGCCTGGAGTCTCGTGGCCCAGGGCACCTGGCTGTTCCACCATGTCACCCGGCCCACGCACCTGAAGGCGCGCGAGCTGTTCAGGCAGGCGGCACGCATCGACGCCGAACTCACCGAGGCGCGGCTGTGGATCGGACGCGTGAGTGCCGGCCTGGTGGCCTACGGCTGGAGCGACGATCCGGTGCGCGACCTCCAGGAGGGCCGCGCCGCCGCGCTCGAGGCGGTGCAGATGGACGCACAGAACCCCTACGCGCACTATGCGCTGGCCATCGTCGCGAACTACGACGACGACTTCGCCCTCGCGCTGCGCAGCGCCGACAAGGCGATCGAGCTGAATCCGAGCTTCGCCCTCGGCCACCTCGTGCGCGGCATGGCCGTGCTGTTCGCCGGCGACGCCGAGCGCGCTGCAGCCTCGCTGGAACTGGGCCTGAAGCTCAATCGCTACGACCCGCAGAACTTTGCCTGGTACACGTTCGCCGCGCTCGCGTTCCTGTTCGCTGGCCAGCCCGAGCGCGCCGCGGAGCGTGCAATCGCCGCGCTGAAGGTGAGGCCCGCGTGGCGCTCGGCCCTGCGCGTTGCGGCGGCCGCCAGGGCGGCACTCGGACGCGTGCACGAGCGCGCCGACTGGCAGCGGCAATGGTCGGTTGCGCCGCCGTCGGCCGACGCGCTCGCGCCGCTGTGGCGACACCAGCTGGCCTGGGCGGCGCGGATGGAGCAGCTCAGCTGGCGTGCCTGATACACGTGCCATCGGCGCCGACCAAGTCCGCTCGACGTGGCTTCAGGGACTGCTGTCTTCCAGCCGGATGAACTGCAGCCCAGGTTCTCGCCGCAAAACAAGCCGGCAAGGTCGCCGGCTCCTTAAGATCGCTGGGAGCCCTGAAGTCGACTCTGAGGTCGATCCAGCTACTCTTGTTGCCGGCGGCGTTGCCGCCGGCGCCTTTTTGGAAAGCGCTTAGAAGCGATGGCGTACCCCGAGAGCAAGCACAGAAGGATCGGCGCCTGGCGTGGAAGAGCCAGGCGCAACGCTCGTGCCTGATGACGAAATCCCAAAGCTGCCGCTGGCATTGTTGCTCAGCCGTGCGTACGAGGCGTATAGGTTGGTGCGCTTGGACAGTTCGTGCGAGTAGGTGGTGGCCAGAGCAGTGCCCTTTGCACCGCCTTCGATTCGGCTCTGCTGCAGGTTGGCTAGCAGCCGCCCAGAGCCGAATCCGAATGAGACGCCCATGTTGAACTGCTCGAACTTGTTGTCGGCACCGGCGGGATCCGCAACGAGGTAGTTGCCTTTGAAGTCGAAGGCGCCGACTCCGTAGCCGACTCCAAACGCGTACTCCTTGTCCTTCAGGCCAGTGCTTGCTCGTTCTAGGTCGTGGTAGCCGGCACCAGCATAGAGGCGTCCCATGCTGTACTCGACGGCCGTTCCGAGGACTCGGCTGGCACTGGAGACGCCCTCGCTCGGGCTGGCGACAAAGCTTGCTTGCACGCCTCCAAAGGAGGGGGTGCGATAGCTGACCGAATTGCTGAGCCGACGCGACAGCCTGCCGGAGGTGAAGGCGCTCAGGTTGGTGCCGAAGAAGCCTTGGCCGAAGATGTCGCTGGCTGCTGCCACCCCTGCAATTGGCGAATACTCCCGGCCGAGGAACAGCGATCCAAATCCCCCCTTGAGGCCAACCACCGCGCGGCGGCCCCAGAACGCGGAGTCCGCCGCGCCGGTGTCGAGCGCAAGCCCGGACTCGATGTTGAACTCAGCCGTCAGGCCCCCGCCCAGGTCTTCTCCCCCGCGCACGCCGAAGCGGCTGCTCGACTGATTGCCTGAATTGAGCACCTTGCGGCTGCCTTTGCCGGTTTCTCCGGTGTCTTCGACCGCGATCGCTGCGTCGACGATGCCGTACAGCGTTACGGAGGACTGCGCGAACGATGCAGTGGATAGAGCCGACAGAACAGCCAGCGAGACTGCAGATTTTTTCATGAGTAGTTTCTCCAAAGTGATAGAAGAGGCCGCACCACGTTCGTTGCTTTGCCAGAAGAGTCAGTCGCTCCATAGACCGAGGGGTACGGCGAGGTGCAGCGTTCACGCTATGGAGTCAGCGCGACGGGTCTACGACACTGCACAACAACTCACGGGGCCTGCTAGCAAGCCGTCTATGCATTCGGCGCATTCGCGTCGGGACGGCACAACACCAGCCGCCGCAGTTCAGTTCTCGAGACCACTTCAACACGAAGTGAGGAACAGCTGGCTGCCCCCGGTCGCTTGTGATCGCAGACAGCGAAACGACCAACTTTGCGGCTCGAAAGGGCGTCGGCCTTTCCCGGCCAGCACCCCAAGGGCTCGCTTCCAACGGCTAGCCGGTGGATACTTGACGACTTGACGACCCGCCCGCGGGGTGACCGCAGCCACATACTGGTACCGTGGAAGCGTACCGTGGCAGGCGCAACGATCTTGACGACTTCTTTGGACATCCAACGCGTGGTGCCCGCCTCGTAGCCGCTGGTTAGGCGAGTCATACTTAGTTGGACGCGCGCACGTTCGCGGCGTCGGCGAGCAGCGCCTACCTCCCGGCGCCGAGAGCTACGAAGCCTGTGTGTTCACGGGGTTGTCTTTGCGTGCGGAACGCCACAGCCACAGACCCGCGATGCCGAGCGCGGCGTAGTTCAGCGCCATGAACCACGACGTAGGCCAGGCGATGCCATCGAATCCGCGATCGGTGATCGGATAGAGCACCGGCGAAGGGTAGTACTCGCTCGAATGCGTGAAGACGTCGATCACGATGTGCGACCACCAGCCGGCCAGCGGCACCAGCAGCCATGGCCATCGAAGCCAGGCGACCATGGTGACGACGGAGGCGACGACGGCGCTGTGCATGACACAGTGCAAAGTGTGCGACCAGGCTTGCACCGCGGACGGC
The DNA here is from genome assembly GCA_964517545.1 of uncultured Burkholderiaceae bacterium. GTDB lineage: Bacteria > Pseudomonadota > Gammaproteobacteria > Burkholderiales > Burkholderiaceae_C > CAZFET01. The sequence continues at coordinate 16,711 of CAZFET010000014.1, read as the reverse complement.
AGCCAAGGCTCGGCGCCCGGCGTCGCGAATGCGTAGCCCTGGAGTGCCGCCCATGTGCCGCCGCCCAGCAGTGCCCAGAGGGCGATGGGTATCAGGTGTCCGATGTCGGGCAGTGCCGCGAGCGTGACGGCGGTGCGCGCCTGGCTGGTGCTGACGGGCCAACGGCGCGCCACCGCCGCGACGCCCAGACCAGCCCACAAGGAGTGTGCAACGATGTCCATCTCATGCAACAGGTCAGATCATGAAGCGGCTCAGACTGACTTGCCTGCATCGCGGTCGAGCAAGGCTTTGCGCTGCTCATACTCCTGCGCGTCGATCTCGCCGCTGGCAAGGCGTCGCCGCAGCACTTCGTGCGGAGTTTCCCTGGAACCGCGCCGACCCCCTGAAGCGCGACCCCACGTCGCATAGAAGACTGCGGCGATCAGCACGATCCAGAAGAGCCACCACAGGCCGTGCATGCCGCCCATGTAGAAGCCATTGCCAAAGTACATCAGTGCTCCTTGATCCGCGTTGTGTCAGTCAGTCGGTCGCTGTGCTGTCTAGCGCCGAACGCACGCGCTGCAATTTGCCTCTCACTTCCTGGGCCACTGCAGCGACCTCCGGATGCGCCGTCAACTGCAAGACGGCCTCCGGATCCATGAAGCCGACCACCAGCCGACCGTCAGCCTCTTGGCGAACGACGACGTTGCAGGGCAGCAGCAAGCCGATGTCCGGCTCGGCCGTCAGCGCACGGTGCGCGAGGGGCGGGTTGCAGGCGCCCAGAATCCGGTAGGGCGGCACGTCGATCCCGAGCTTGGCCTTCATCGTGGCCTGAACGTCGATCTCGGTCAGGACACCGAAGCCTTCGGACTTGAGGGCAGCCGTGACCTGCTCGACAGCTCGACCGAAGTCGCGCTCCCGCAGCACGCCATGGAAGCCGTAGGCCGACGGCGCGGCGGTGGTGGTGGGGTTGTTGGAGTTCACCACGATGCGGTTCCCTTCACTTGGCCGCCGGCGCAGGCTCAGGCGCCGTGCGGTCCATCATCATCTGCATCATGGTCTGCATCATCTCCATGCGCTTTTCCATCATCTGCTGGCGCGTGTTCATGTCCATCGGCGCACTCGCGGCCCCCATCGGTCCCATCCCGCGCATGCCTCCCATGCCCATGCCGCCCATCATGTCCATGCCGCCCTGCATCAGCTTCATCTGCTCGGTCATGAGCCTGCTGCGCTCTTCCGGCGTGCGTGCCGCGAGCAGCTTGTTGCGCATCTCGTGCATGGACTGCATCTGCTTGTCCATGTTCTGGCTCCAGGCTGACGGCGTTGCCGGTGCCTGAGCCGCGGTTGATTGCGACCATGCGGGCACAGCGGCTGCCAACATGGCGAGGACCGTGAACGTACGGATGGATCTCATGAAGACTCCTGATGATGTGATGGGAAGCCCGCGCCCGACGGGTGTGTCGGTGCGGGGATACATGCCGGACACATGCCGGCGGAAAGAAACCATGACCATGCCTGCGTTGGTGCAAGAAAAGGCGGCCTGGGTTTCAGCATCTCGATCAGACAGCACCACGCGTGTTGATGCAGCTCAGCGCAACTGATGCGGCTCATCGCCGAGCAAGCGAAGGCGCCGCTCGTAGTCCTCTCGCGAGATTTCGCCGTCCTCCAGGCGCCGCAAGAGCTCCTCCTGAGCTGTGGGGCGCCGACTGCCGGACTTCCCGAACGGGTCCAGCCCCAGGAAGATGATCCAGCCGGCCACGGCAACCCAGAACACCCACCAAGCGCCGGCCGTGCTGCCGAGGAAATTCAGGTCAAGGGCCACTGGGAACCTTCCAGACCTTGCTGCGTCAGCGCAGGAAATCGCGCCGCAGGCCCAGCGAGGCATCGGTCTTCGCGATGGACTTCGCCGGGTCCGTCTCGATGCCGGTCAGAGCCCGGATCGCGTCGATGGTTTCCGGGATCACGATCGCCTGGTTGAAGACCTGGTAGGTGTAGTACGCCTGGTCGCCGTCGACGGCCAGCACGTCCTCCCACAGCGCCACCTCCCACATGTCGCCGCGCGGGCGGCCAAGGTCGGACATCAGTTCGACCGTGCTGTTCAGTGCCACGATCCCGTCCGACGAGCGCACGAACGCGATCCGCGGTGCCGCCTGGAATGCCGCAAGCACCTCTTCGCGCGTCGCCTGCCGGGTGAGTTCAACCCACCAGGTGTGCAGGTGGCTGGAGTTGTGTGCGGCCTTCACGGCGATCGTCACGACGTCGAGATCGGGGAGAACGGTGCGGGCGTCCGGACCCTGATGGCTGGGAATGACTTTCTCGGGGACCACCGTGTTGACGATGCCCTCGGCATGCGCCTCCCAGGGGTCGGAGGCGCGTCGGATCAGCGTGCCGCGCGCGCGCTTCAGCAGGCCTGCTGTCCGCAGCGCCCCGAGCGTGCGAACGATCGATGTCGTGTTGCACGACACGACCCGTGTCGACGAGCGCCCCAAGGCCGACGCATAGTTCGCCTGCGCGACGAAGGAATGACCGGTCAGCGCATGCGATTCGCCGCCGTGGAAAATGGCCTTGATGCCAGCCGCCTCGTACACGCCCTTGTTGATCGCGGCCACCTTTTTCGGCGTGCAGTCGACGACGACATCGGATTGCGCGAGCAGTTCGTCGAGGCCGCCTGCAACCGCGATGCCGGCTGCGCGCATCGGCGCCTCGGCCTGCGGTGTCGCCGCATGCACGGCCAGCCCGGCGCGGGCCGCGAGCTGCAGCCGGTAGTCGTCGACGATGTCGGCCACGCCGGCGAGCGTCATGTCGTCCTGTAGGCGTACCGCGTCGGCGACGCGCTTGCCGATGACTCCGTAGCCGTTGACGGCAACCCTGATCCTGTCCATGACCACTCCTTTGACGGTGAATTCCCCGGTCAACGCAGCGCGCGCCCGCGGGCGATGGAGAACGTGAACCGGATGGCAAGCGCATAGCCCGCCAGCGCGAGCAGCGGCATGCCGGCAAATTGAGGCCCCACGGCGTGCTGCATCAGCAGGCTGGAGGCGATGTACAGCCCGAGCGTCACGAGCGCGAGCGCAACGCGCCGGCTGGCACGGTCGACACCTTCCTGCAGCCTCGCGTCGGGCACGATGGCAATCTCGAACAGGTGCTCGCGGGCTAGAGCGCCGTGCAGTCGCTGGGCCACCAGCGCGGGAAGGGCGCTCGCCGCGCTGCCCATCTCGAAGGTCAGGCGCTTCGACGCTTCCGGCTGCGGCGCCTGCCGGAGCGAGCCGGCCGCGGCATGGCGCGCCAGTGTCTCGAAGATCGAGAACGCCGGCGCCAATGCGCGGACCGTGCCCTCGAGCAGCAGCATCGTGCGGGTCAGCACGAGCAGGTCCGTGGGTAGGCGTACCGCCTGCGAGCGGCCGGCGGCGACGAGCCGTCCCAGCGCGGCGGGCAGCGACCAGTCGCGCAGCCGCCGCTCCGCACAATCGGCCAGCAGCGATTGCACCACCGGCAGGAAGGCGCGACGCTCCACCTGCGCCCCCACCAGGCCCAAGTCGAGCCAGGCATCGACCACCCAGTCGGCGTCCTGCTCGACGAAGGCGAGCGCGAAGGCCGTCAGTGCGCCGCGCAGGCGGCGGTCCAGGCGGCCGACGATGCCGAAGTCGTGGAAGCAGATCCGCCCGTCGGTCATCACGAACAGGTTGCCCGGGTGCGGATCGCCATGGAACAGGCCGTGCTCGAAGAACTGTGTCACGTAGCTGTCGACGAGGCGGCTCGCGCAGGCCTCGCGTTCGGGCGCGCCGACGGCGTCGATGCGCACACCGCTGCTGAAGCGCTGAACCATCACGGAAGACGCACACAGGCCGTCAATCACATCCGGGATGTCGACGTCCGGCGAGCCGCGCCACGCATCGGCAAAACGCCGCACGAAGCGAGCCTCGCGCGCGAGGTCCATCTCGAGCCGCAGGTTGCCGGCGATCTCGTCAACGATCGCCACGAGGCCCCAGCGCCGCAGCGGGGGGAGCATGGCCTGCGCCACCGTGGCAACCGCGTGCAGGATGCGCATGTCGGATTCGACGGCCTCGGCGGCCCGCGGCCGGCGGATCTTGACGATAACCCCGGTGCCGTCGGGCAGCGCAGCGCGGTGGATCTGCGCCACGGAGGCTGCGGCCAGTGGCGCCAGGTCGAAGCGTGCGAAGAGCTGCGAGCAGGGGCGCCCAAACGCGGATTCGACGGCCAACTGCGCCTGCTCCGATGGAAACGCACCCACATGATCCTGCAGCCGCGCCAGGGCTTGCTGTGCCGTGTCAGGCAACAGGTCGGCGCGCAGGCTCAGGTGCTGGCCAAGCTTGACGAATGTGGTGCCCAGCCCTTGCAGAAGGGCCGCGAAGCGTTCGGCCACGGGATGGTCGTCGCAACGCATCACGCCGCGGTGCCAGGCCCACCACAGCACGAAGCCGGCAAAGGCCAGACCGATCCGGAGCGCGCGCCCGAACGGCGACCGGCGTTGCGGCCGCGTGGCACGAGCGGATGCGGCATTCGGCATGTCAATCCACGCGATGTCGCGGCTGGCCGGCCCGCCATGCCGAAATGTTGTCGACCGTCTCGCGCAGGATGCGCGCGACCGCCTCGCGCGTATTGAAGCCGACGTGCGGTGTTGCAAGCACGCGCGGGTGGCGCAGCAGCGGGTGCGACGATTCCCAACCGCGGTCGCAGCCCAGACCACCGCAGCCCATCGGCGCCTCCGGCGCAGCGCCGTCTTCGCGCTCGAGCACGTCCAGACCGGCCGCGGATACGGTGCCGCGGTCCAGCGCGCGCAGCAGTGCCTCTTCGTCGATCAAGCCGCCACGCGCGGTGTTGAGCAGCACGACGCCGGGTTTGATGCGGGCAAAGGCGTCGTCGTCCAGCAGGTGATGCGTGTCAGTGGACAGCGGCACGTGAAGGCTCAGGACGTCACTGCGCTCGAGCAGTTCGGACCATCCGACAAAGTCGATGCCCAAGGCGATCGTGGCTTGCGGTCGTGGTCGGGGGTCGAAGGTCAGAACCTTCATCCCGAAGCCCTGTGCGATGCGCGCCACGTGCGTTCCGATGCGTCCGAAGCCGACGAGCCCCAGCACCTTGCCTTCCAGCTCGAAGCCGGTGAGGCCCCGGTACGAGAAGCTGCCTTGGAGCGCCCGTCCGCGTGCCTCGCACAGGCGGCGGGCAAGCCCCAGCAGGAGCGTGAAGCTGTGCTCCGCGACGGTGGCTGCTCCGTAGTCGGGCACGTGGACGACCGCGATCTCGCGTTCTCGGCAGGCGTCGAGGTCGATGTGATTCACGCCGGCGGAACGCGTCGCCACCAGCCGCAGCGCCGGCATGTGCCGCAGCAACTCGCGTGTCACCGGCGTGTGGATGAACACACACAGCACCTCGACCTGTGCCGCAGCGCTGCCGTCGGCGTCGATCTGGGTATCGGGCAGGAAACGTGGCCTCCACGAACCCGGGCACAGAGTTTCGAGCGCTACCTGGTCTTCGGCTGCGACGTCGATGAAGAGCACTCGCAGGCCCGTGGGCGGCCTGGCCGCAGCCGGCGCTTCGGGCGACACGGACCCGCTGGACATGGCGCTCATGCCATGGCTCCCGTCACGCGATAGCCCTTCGTCGCGTCCATCAACGTGCCTCCAGTTCCGGCGCCGCGCCGCGAACCCGCGCCGTCCGGCGCGCATCGGTGAAGTACAGAAACACGATGACGCTGAGCACACCGGCGAAGAAACACCATACCGAGATGAACCAGGTCGCGTAGAAGGCGTAGGCCGCCACCGCTGACACGAACGCGGCCACGCCGAAGGCCACGACCCGCGCGTGGCTGGAGAACATCAGGCTCGCGCAGGTACCGAGCAGGTACAGCGACATTGCGGCCAGCGCATAGAAGTGCGGCGACTCGTAGGCGATGTGCTGGCCTGTCACGGTTGCGACGATCGGCAGTGTGAAAAGGGTGGCCAGCAGGTACAGCCCCACGGCGGTGCCGGCGGTGGCGATGGCGACCAGCACCCGCCGCCGCCAGGGCACCGCTTCGAGCGCGAGCGCAGCCAGCGGCACGTAGATCGGCCAGAGCACGTGCGAGAAGAACGAGTAGGCGTGCGTCAGCACCGTGTTGAGCAGCGGCGCGCGGTCCGGGAAGGTCAGCCAGAGCGCGCCTTCGAGCAGTTGCTGGATGCCAAAGAGGACCGGAATCCAGGCGTACGGCAGTTCCGAGCGAGCACGCGCGCGCCGCACGGTGGCCGCTCCGACGATCAGCAACACGGTGCCGGCAGTGAAGCTGGCTTGCGCGGAAAAGCACATCAGCATGACTCCTGCAGGAGAGGTGCGGGCGGCCGGGACTGCGGGTCGCCGGGCGTCATCGCCGCAGCTCCCCGGACGACGTGGCGTCGTGCCGCTGAGCCGGCGTGGCCGACAGGGCACGGGCGACGATGACGCGCAGTGCATCGGCATGCCGCTGACCGCGCCGCAGCGCACGTTCCGGAAAGCGCGAGGCCAGCCACGCATACACGAGATACTTCGCGAGCTTGCCGATCCACAGCGCGAGCACCACCTCGACGATCGGCAGCCGGGAGATGCCGGCGAACATCAGCGCCGGCGTCAGCGGCAGCGGCGTGGCAGCGATGACCAGCAGGGCCACGACGCCATACGCGGACAGCCAGTGCGTTGCGTCGCTCCAGGCCGACGAACGCACGACGTCGGGATAGGCGGCGAAGAGCCGCGCCCAGCCGAGGTGGTGGAACACCAGGTACAGCACGGCCGCGCCCAGTGCCGCGCCCAGGCTGGCGCCCACGGCGATGGCGCTCCAGCGGCGCCGCGCCATCAGCACCGCCGCCACCAGCAGGCTTGCAAAGGACACGGACATCGAGAGCGCCGCACCGAGCGCCACCGCACCCACCACCGCCGGAAATGCGGGGCTGTCGGCCCGCCGCAGCAGGGTGCGCAGCAGGCCCGACTGGAGTGCGACGCGCAGCACGGGATGCCGCTCTCATGGCTTGCGCGTGACCGGGCGTCGGCCCAACTCCACCGCGAGCGAGACGGCCTCGCGGCCACGCAGGATCTTGAACTGCGCCTGCGTGCCCGGGCTCAGCGCGGCCGTCTCGTTGATGAGCGCGGCGGTGTCGCTGATCTCCTTGCCGTTGATCGAGACGACGGTGTCGCCGGCACGCAGGCCGGCGCGGTCGGCCGGGCCACCGCGCTGCACGGCGACGAGTGCGGCACCGGCTGCGGCGCCGGTCGTCTCGTGGATGACGTCTCGGGCACTCACGCCGAGCCAGCCGCGGCTGACGCGGCCGGTGGCGATGATCTGCTCCATCACCTGCCGCGCGAGGCTCACCGGGATCGCGAACCCGATGCCCTGCGATCCACCGCTGCGCGAGTAGATCGCCGTGTTGATGCCCACCAGGTGACCGGACGCGTCGACCAGCGCACCGCCCGAATTGCCCGGGTTGATGGCCGCATCGGTCTGGATGAAGTTCTCGAAGGTGTTGATGCCGAGCCGGTTGCGGCCCGTCGCGCTGACGATGCCCTGCGTCACCGTCTGGCCCACGCCGAACGGATCGCCGACGGCCAGCACGATGTCGCCGATCTGCACCGACGCCGGATCGGCGAAGGTGATCGGCTGCAAACCCTTGACCTCGATACGCAGCACGGCGAGGTCGGTCTCTGGGTCGGTGCCGACGACGCGCGCCTCGGCCACCTTGCCGCCGGGCAGCATCACGGCAATCTCGTCGGCGCCCTCGACGACGTGGTTGTTGGTCAGGATGAAACCCTGGGTGGCGACGATGACGCCGGAGCCCAGGCTGGATTGGCCCTGCGCCGCCTCCTCGTCGGAGCCACCATAGGGCCGCAGCCAGCCGGGCAACTGCCGTGGTGGTGCCTTGCGCGTGTAAATGTTGACGACCGAGGCCGAGGCCTTGGCCGCCGCCGCGCGAAAGCCGCCCTCGAGGCGCGTCATGACGGCCTTGCCGTTTGGTGCCGACGCCGACGTGTCGGCGTGCGGCGCCTCGCGCAGCGCCACGACATCGGTGCGGGCCGGCGCCACGGGCTCGGGCCCGAACGCCTTCCAGGCGATCAGCAGGCCGGCCGACACCGCGATCACCTGCGCGATGAGCAGCCACAGCCGCCAGACCAGGGGCGGTCGATTGTTGTTCACGATGTGGTTCCCTCCATCAACTCTTCCAGGGCGCGCGCCAGCGGCTCGACGACACTGATCTCGTTGGATGCGTGCGGCACCGTGTCGCAGGTGAGCACGCGGGCCGGCCCGCTGGCCAGCAGTTCTTCATAGGCGCCCGGCGCGAACAGCGCGTGCACGCCGATGCACAGCGGTGCCGGCAGTCCGACGCGGCGCACGCTGGCCACCGCCTGGATCATGGTGCGTGCGCTCGAGACGATGTCGTCGACCAGCACCGGCTGGCGGTCCTGCCAGGCCGACACATCCGGCAGGCTGACCTCGACGTCGCGGTCGCCGCGACGGATCTTTTGCAGCACGGTCCAGGGCGCGCCGGCGGCGGCGGCAACCTCAGCGACCCATTGCTCGCTCTCCGAGTCGGGGCCGATCAACAGCGGGCGCTCGACCTGAGCCGCAACCCATCGGGCGATCAGCGGCGCCGTGTGCACGACGCGCGTCGGGATGCGGTAGATCTCGTCGAGTGCGTGGTAGCGGTGCAGGTGCGGATCGGCTGTCGCGAGCGCGTCGAAGGCGGTCGACAGCAGCGCCGCGTAGGAGCGCGACGTCACCGCCTCGCCGGCATGGAAGCGCCGGTCCTGCCGCAGGTAGGCGAGGTACGGTGCCGCCAGCAGCACCTTCGCCGCGCCGAGGTCGCGCGCGGCGTCGGCCGCGAACAGCAGCGGCAGCGTCTTGTCGTCGGGCCGCGCGAGGCTGCAGGTGAGCACGACGGTTCGGCCCGTCACGTCGGCATCGAGGCGGACCAGCGACTCGCCGTCCGGAAAGCGGTGCAGTTCCAGGCCGGCACGTTCGGCCTGCAGTGTGCGCACCAGCCGGTCGGCAAAGGCCTCGTCGCCGGGCAGATGGAAGACGATCGGTCTCAAGACACCTCCGAGATCTGGAAGATGGGCGGGCGGGCATCGACGTACTGGCGTGCGTAAGCCAGTTCCCCCGGTGCCTGCGCATGCAGCGTGAACAGCGGCTGCCCGGCTTGCACGACATCGCCGAGGCGGGCGTGCACGTCGACGCCGGCGGCCGGTGCCTTCGGCGCGCCGGCGAGCTTGGCGGCTCGCGACAGCACGCGGTTGTCGATCGCCGTGATGCGCCCTCCCGATGGCGCCTCGACGACCTGCCGGTGCGACGCCAGCGGCACCTCGCGCAGGCCGCCCTGGGCTTCGCAGATGGCGGCGAACTTCGACCAGGCCCGACCGTCGGCCAGAACCTCGGTCGCCAGCCGCAGGCCGTGGCCTTCCGGCGCCGCGCCACCCAGTTCGAGGATGTCGCCGGCCAGCCGCAAGGCGCGCTGCCTGAGATCGTCGGGCGCATCGGTCTCGCGGCGCAGCACGGCCAGCACGTCGCGCGCCTCCAGCGCCGGGCCGATGCCGCGCCCGACCGGCTGCAGGCCGTCGGTGACGCGCAGTGCCACCTGCAGTCCGATGGCCCGGCCAACCTCGATGAGGCGGCGCCCGAGTGTCTTTGCCGCCTCTGCGCTGCGGACCTTGGCGGTCGGCCCCACCGGCAGGTCGATCAGCACATGCGTCGAGCCGGCCGCCGCCTTCTTGGATAACACGGAGGCGACGAGTTGTCCCTCGCTGTCGAGATCGAGCGGTCGCTCGACGCGGATCAGGATGTCGTCGGCCGGGCTCAGCCGGACCGAACCTCCCCAGACGATGCAGGCGCCGGTGCTCTCGACGGTGCGCCGCATCGCGGCGATGTCGAGATCGACCGGGGCCAGCACCTCCATCGTGTCCGCCGTGCCGGCAGGGGACGTGATCGCGCGCGACGAGGTCTTGGGCATCGTCAGGCCACAGGCCGCGACGATGGGCACGACGAGCAGCGTCGTGCGGTTGCCCGGCAGGCCGCCGACGCAATGTTTGTCCACGACCCTGTCGCGGCCCCAGTCCAGCCGTTCCCCGACGTCGATCATCGCCCGCGTCAGCGCGACGGTCTCGTCGAGATCGAGGCGGTCGCCCGCGCAGGCGGTGATGAAGGTGGCCAGGTGCAGGTCGGAATAGCGGCCGGCTGCGATGTCGCCGATGACGGCGCCAAAGGCACCGGCATCGAGGCGGTGGCCGTAGACCTTGGCACGGACATGGCTGAGCGACTCGAGGACCGGCGCGTGGCTGACGGTCAGCCACTCGCCCGGCTGCGGACGAAGTGAAGTCCATGCCGCCTCGGACAGGCCCGCGATGCCATGTCCGAGCCAGGGGCCGTCCACGACGCTGAGCGTGGCCACGATGCTTCCCGAGCGCGCCGTGAGCTGGACACGTGCCTGTGTCGTGAAACCCTCGGAACGGCAGACCGCGCAATCGCGCCGCATGTAGACGACCGGCTCCTGGTAGGTGTCGATGCCGGTGCGCCAGGCACGCAGCGTGTCGTCGGCGCCCGCACCGTGCGCGGGCGTCGAGTCCGTGCCCATGTTCGCGCTCATGCCAGTTCCACCGTTTCCAGGTAGTCGGGCACGCGGCAGGGCCAGCCCAGTGCGTGCTCGATGCGCGAGCGCATCGCGTCGGCCGCTGCCGGTTCGCCGTTGGTGATGAAGGTCTGCGTCGGCGGCGCGTCGAAGCCGCGCAGCCACTGCAGGATCTCGCCGGCGTCTGCATGAGCGGACAGGCTGTCCAGCGCCGCCACCTCGGCATGGATCGGCACGTCCTCGCCGTGGATGCGCACGGAGGCGGCGCCCTGCAGGATGGCGGCGCCGCGCGTGCCGCCGGCCTGGTAGCCCGCGAACAGGATCGTGTTGCGGCGATCCGGCGCGAAGGCCTTGAGATGGTGGACGACGCGACCGCCGGTGGCCATGCCGCTGGCCGAGATGATGACCATCGGCCCGCGCCGCGCGCTCAGCGCGCGCGAGTCGTCGGGCTTGTTGACGATCGTCGCCGCATGGCACATCTCCTCGCACTGCTCGGGGCTCAGCCGGTGTTCGCTGCGGTGCGCGTGGTAGATGCGCGTCGCGTCGGTGGCCATCGGGCTGTCGAGGTAGACCGGCAGGTGGTGGATGACGCCGCGCTCCTTGAGCAGGTGGATGCAGTACATGAGGTTCTGCGCCCGCCCGACGGCGAACGCCGGGATCACCACGACACCGCCGCGCGCCGCCGTGCGGTTGATCACCTCGCCGAGCTTGAGCAGCGGATCGCTCGCCTCGTGCTGGCGGTCGCCATAGGTCGACTCGACCACGGCGTAGTCGGCACCCGGAACGCGCGCCGGTGCGGCCAGCACCAGGTCGTTCGGACGACCGATGTCGCCGGAGAACAGGATCGACCGCCGACCGTCGTCGATATTCACGAAGGCGGAGCCCAGCATGTGCCCCGATGGATCCAGGCGTGCCTGCAGGCCGGGGGCGGGGCTCCACGAAGTGCCGTAGGGCCGAGGCACGAACTGCTTCAGGCAGCGCTCGGCGTCCTCGCGGGTGTACAGCGGCAGCGCCGGCTTGTGCTTGGAGTAGCCGCGCCGGTTGGCGTACTCGGCTTCCTCTTCCTGCAGATGGCCGCTGTCGGGCAGCAGGATGCGACAGAGCTCATAGGTCGCTTCCGAGCAGTAGACCTTGCCCTTGAAGCCCTGCCGCGCGAGCAGCGGGACGTAGCCGCTGTGGTCGATGTGGGCGTGCGTCAGCACGATCGCGTCGATGCCGGCGGCGGGCACGGGCATCGGTGCCCAGTTGCGCAGCCGCAGTTGCTTGTAGCCCTGGAACAGGCCGCAGTCGACGAGCAGCGTCGCGCCCTCGTGGCGCAGCAGGTACTTCGAGCCGGTGACGGTGCCGGTGGCGCCAAGGAATTGCAGTTGCATGGAGTCCTCTTGTGGTGTGTGTTCAGAGCAGGAGCGGTGCGTCGGGCAACTCGTTGCGGTCGCCGGGCGTGAGCGGGAAATGGCGCGTCACGAGCTGCGTAACGGCCTCGATGCCCTGAACGGCGCCGCGGCCGAAGTCGCCGGCGCCGAAGTGCGTCTCCATGCCGCGGCAGATGGCAGACCAGGCCTCGGCTCCGGCCTTGGCATGGATGCCGCGGTCGGCGACGATCTCGACCCGCCGGTCCGCCAGCAGCACGTAGATCAGCACGCCGGTGTTGTGTTCGGTGTCCCAGACGTGCAGTCGCGCGAAGAGCTCGATGGCGCGTTCGCGCGCCGTCTGGCCACGCAGCAGCGGCAGGCCGTCGAGCGCGCCTTCGACGACGAATCGAAGCTCGCCCGCATGGATGGCCTCGCTCGCTGCGATCGCCTGCTCGATCGACCGCAGCGCGGACGCGGGGAAGGCGCGGCGCACGCGCGCCGAGGTCGTCGCGAGGTGGCGCAGGAGTCGTGGCAGATCCATGCTCACCACCTGCCGGAGGCACCGCCCCCGCCAAAACCGCCGCCGCCGCCGAACCCGCCGCCTCCGCCGAAGCCACCGCCGCGGTGCCCACCGTGACCGTGCATGCCACCGTGGCCGCCCATGCCGATACCCAGCAGAGTGACGAAGAAGCCGGTCAGGCCCGCGGTGGCCGCGACGGCCAGGGTGCCGAGCGCGAACCAGGCGACGACGCCCAGCACGCCGCCAACCACCAGTGCTCCGGGCACTCGACCCAGCACCTGCCGCAACACGCCGCCGAGCACCAGCGCGACGATGAACAGCACCGGCCAGCTTTGGCCGAGGCCGTTGTCGGAAGATGCCGAGCCCCGCCGCGTCGGGGCCGGCAGGGCCTCGCCATCGAGGACACGCACGATCCGGTCGAGCCCTGCCGTGAGGCCTCCATAGAAATCGCCCTGCCGGAACCGGGGGGTGATGACCTCCGCGATGATCCGCGCGGCCGTGGCATCGTTCAGTGCGCCTTCGATTCCGTAGCCGACCTCGATACGGACGGCACGGTCGTCCTTCGCGACGAGCAACAGCGCACCGTCGTCGACCTTGCGGCGGCCCAGCTTCCATTGCTCGACCACACGCAGCGCGAAGGGTTCGATCGCCTCCGGCCGCGTCGTAGGCACGATGAGCACCGCGATCTGCGTGCCCTTGCGCTCCTCGAACGCGCGCAGCGTTCGCTCGAGCGCGGCGCTCTGCGGTGCCGTCAGCGTTCCGGTCAGGTCGGTCACCCGGCCTTGCAGCGGCGGCACCGGGACCAGGTCCTGGGCGGCGCCCAGCGCGGCCCCGCACAGGAGCCAGACGACGGCGAGCCAGCGCAGGAGGCGTCCGAGCGGGACGCGGGCTGCTGTCACCTCTTGGCCCCCGAGGCGCCGATGCCGCCGAGATCGACCTTCGGCGGCACCGCGAGCGCTGCCTCGTCGACGACGCTGAAGTTGGCCTTGACCCCATAGCCGAACACCATTGCCGTCAGGTTGCTGGGGAAGGTGCGAACCGCGACGTTGTAGTCCTGCACGGCCTTCACATAGCGGCCACGCGCCACGGCGATCCGGTTCTCGGTGCCTTCGAGTTGAACGCGCAGGTCCTGGAAGCCCTGGTTAGTCTTCAGGCTGGGGTAGTTCTCGCTGACGGCCAGCAGGCGCGACAGCGCGCTCGACAGCTCACCCTGCGCGGCCTGGAACTTGTTGAACGCCTCGGGGTTGTTGACCAGTTCCGGCGTGGCCTGGATCGAGGTGGCCTTGGCGCGCGCCTCCACCACCTTGGTGAGCGTTTCCTGCTCGAAGTTGGCCTCGCCCTTGACGGTGGCCACGACGTTCGGGATCAGGTCGGCGCGGCGCTGGTACTGGTTCAGCACCTCGGACCAGCTGGCCGTGATCCGCTCGTCGGTGGACAGGAAGGTGTTGTAGCCGCAGCCGGACAGAGCGAGCGTCAGCGCGGCAAGAAGGACGACGAGGAAGTGGCGCATGGTCAGGGCTCCTGGGGTTGTCATTTGGGAAGCGGCTCGGAAGAAGCGCGTGGCGACCGCGACGGCCGGCCTTCGATCGCCCACCACGCGGGTCGGACGATCAGGCTGCCCAGCGTGGCCAGCAGCGGCAGCGCGAGCCACGCGAAGCTGAGCTGGGCCACCGCGCCGAAGAGCCAGCCGGTGGCCGCCGAGCCCAGCGTCTGGCCGAAACCTGCTGCCGCAGCCAGCCCGCCCATCGTGGCGCCGAGCCGTCGCCGGGAAGCTCCCGCGGCGAGGTAGGAAATCGTCGGCAGCACGAGCCCGGTGCCGGCGGCGGTGAAACTGACGCCGATGTACATCCAGGCGTCGCTGCGGTGCTGTGCCAGCATCGCCAGGCCGGCGATGGCCAGCACCAGCCCGGCCGCCATCACGCCGCGGCCGGCGGCGCGCTCGAGCAGACCGGTGAAGAACAGCAGCGCGTTGACACCGAGCATCACGAGACTGCACTCGGCGAACATCAGCGAAATCTCGCGCGACGACAGCGTCGGGTGCTGCTGGCCCTGCAGCACGATGCCGAGCTCGAAGCCGGACAGCACGAACATGACCACGCCGTTCAGCCCCCACAGCGACACTGCGCGCCCGCGATCGGCAGACGCGGGCTGCGAATCGTCCTCGAGGGCGGCTGGCGGGACGCGCGGCAGGGTGGCGGCGAGTCCCAGCATCATCAGCGCCCCCAGCGCGGCCGATATCACGATCACGAGATCGGTCGGGTCGAGAGTACCGGCCCCGGCGCCGGCGAGTGCGCCGGCCATCTGCGCGGCGGCGGCATTGAGTCCCGGCCCGAACAGGAAGCCCAGCAGCGACATCGCACCAAGCCACGCGAACCGGCGCGCTCGCTGGCTCTGCGGCGTGTGCTCGGCGACGAGCGCGGGCACAACCGGCAGGACGGCGGCCACGAAGAAGCCGGTGGCGCCGCGCAAGGCGTAGATGCCCGCGATCCCGACCCAGTCGGCCCGCAGCAAGGGAAGCAGGCTGGCGACGTAGCCGACCAGTCCGATCATCAGGATGCGGCCCCGCCCCCAGCGGTCGGAGACGAGCCCCCACAGCGGCGCGCCGACCAGCACCCCGGCGGCGTAAAGGCCGCTGAGCAGTCCGACATGGCGCGCGACTTCGGCCTGGCCATCGGCCGTCATCAACGGCGCGAGCCAGGCCGGCAGCAATGGCATTAGCGCGCCATAGCCCGCGGAGACGACGAAGACCGCAGCCGCCAGCCAAGCCAGTTGCCACGCCCCCAGCCGCGACGCTGCCGGCAATCGCTGGTGTTCGAGGCGGCCAGGGTTTGTCATCGCTGCAACACCGCGTCAGGTTCAGGCCGACGCGCCTTGCGCCACCGACGACGATGCGGCCGGCGCAGGGTGAGGACTGCGGATGCCGGCGAGCTTGGTGCGCTTGAGCATCAGCGCGTTGATCGCCACGATGGCCGAACTGCCCGACATCGACAGTGCCGCGACCTCGGGCGACAGCGTGAACGGATAGAAGACACAGGCTGCA
>CAZFET010000014.1:0-1230 GCA_964517545.1 uncultured Burkholderiaceae bacterium | reverse complement strand
GTAGCCCACCGCCCACCACAGGTTCTGGTGCATCTTGCGCAGCGTCGCGCGCGACAGCTCGATGGCGCCGACGACGTCGTAGGGGTCGCTCTTCATCAGCACGACCTGGGCGCTTTCCATGGCCACGTCGGTGCCGGCGCCGATCGCGAAGCCGACATCGGCCTGCGTGAGGGCCGGCGCATCGTTGATGCCGTCGCCGACCATGGCGACCTTGTGGCCCTGGGCCTGCAGTTCCTTGATCTTCGAGGCCTTCTGTCCCGGCAGCACGTCGGCAAGCACGATGTCGATGCCGAGTTCCTTGCCGATGCGCTCGGCAGTGGCCTGGTTGTCGCCGGTGATCATGGCGACCTTGACGCCACGCTCCTGCAGTTTGGCGATCGTGGCCCTGGAAGTCGGGCGCACCGCATCGGCGATCGCGATCAGGCCGATGAGGCGGCCGCCGCGTGCCACGTGGACGACCGTGCGGCCGCCGCCTTGCAGGCGTGCCGCCTCGGCCGCCAGCTCCGCGAGGCCGATCTGTTCCGCCTCCATCAGCTTGCGGTTGCCGAGCAGAACTACCTCGTCGCCGATCCTGGCGCGCGCGCCTTGGCCGTCGATGTTGGTGAAGGCGGTGGCGGTCTCCTGCCCCTCCGACGTCAGCGGGCCGGCGCGCTTGAGCACCGCCAGCGCCAGCGGGTGCTCGGAGAACTTCTCCACTGCGGCCGCGGTGGACAGCAACTGCGCTTCCGTCACACCCGGCGCCGGCACCATCTCGACCACGTCCGGCTGGCCCAGTGTCAGTGTGCCGGTCTTGTCGAAGACAACCACCGTCAGCTTGGTCGCGTTCTCCAGCGCCGCGGCGTTCTTGAAGAGAATGCCGTTCATCGCACCGAGGCCCGTACCGACCATGATCGCCATCGGTGTGGCCAGCCCGAGCGCGTCGGGGCAGGCGATCACGAAGACGGTAATGGTGAGGGTGAGGGCGAACAGCAGCGGCTGGCCGAGGACCCAGAACCACACCGCGAAGGTCGCGAGTCCGACGACGATGGCGATGAGCACCAGCCACTGCGAGGCCTGGTCGGCGAGCAATTGGCCCGGCGCCTTCGAGTTCTGCGCTTCCTGCACCAGCTTGACGATCTGCGCGAGCGCCGTGTCGGCACCGACCTTGGTGGCCTGGTAGCGGAAGCTGCCGCTCTTGTTGATGGTCGCGCCGATCACCGCATTGCCGACGACCTTCTTCACCGGCATCGA
>CAZFET010000013.1:13585-22371 GCA_964517545.1 uncultured Burkholderiaceae bacterium | reverse complement strand
CAGGGCGAAGCGCGCGACCGGGCGCTGCGGCGTCGTGGCGCCATCGCGTGCGGCGACGGCGACGTTGCGCGGGGTCGGCTCCGGGGTCCAGGGTCGGAACTCGCCGGCGCCCACGCTCAGCGGTCGACCGGGCCGGTCGCGGTGGCGGCTGTCGCGCTGCGACTTCACGAGCGGCGGGACCGCGAGCCGGCCGAGCGCCCACAGCGCGAGCACGGCTGCCTCGCTCCAGGCGAGCCGCCACAGCGATGTCGCACGTCGGTGGCGTTCGCGCGTCTCGCTCACGTGTCGGGCCTCGGTCGGCATCATGCCTCGTGCAGAATGCGCCCGCATCGTGAACGAGCTCTTCGTCTCTCTCGGTATCGAAACGTGGAAGCCGGTGCTGACCGCGCTGATCCTGCCGCCGATGCCGCTGCTGCTGCTGGTGCTGATCGGCGCACGCGTGCTGCGCGCGCGTCGCGGTCTGGGCTGGCTGCTCGTGCTGCTGGCGGTGGCCGGGCTGTGGGCCACGTCCTCGGTCGCGGTGGCCGAGGCGGCGGCCCAGTGGCTGCTGCGTCCGCCGCCGGCGCTGTCGCCGGTGCAGGTGGAGGAATTGCGCGACCGGGTGAAGGCGAAGCAGCCGGTGGCGATCGTCGTGCTGGGCGGCGGGCAGGAGTCGCGCGCGCCGGAGTACGGCACGTCGAACCTGTCGCCGGTGTCGCTCGAGCGGCTGCGCTACGGGCTGTGGCTGTCGCGCGAGACGGGCGCGCCCGTCGCGTTCTCGGGCGGCAGTGGCTGGGCGCGCGAGGACGGTCCGGCCGAGGCGCAGATCGCCGCGCGCATCGCGCAACGCGACTTCAACCGGCCCTTGCGCTGGACCGAGGAGGACTCGCGCGACACGCGCGAGAACGCCTTGCGCACCGTGGCGCTGCTGAAGAAGGACGGCATCCGCGAGATCGTGCTGGTGTCGCACGGCACGCACCTGCCGCGCGCGATGCGCGCGTTCGAGCGTGCGGCGGCCGGCGCGATGAAGATCACGCCCGCGCCGATGGGCCTGGCACGGCGCGAGGAACGCACGGCGCTGCGCTGGCTGCCGGGCGCCGACGGCTTCGTGCTGATGCGTCGCACCTTGCACGAGGCGCTGGGCCTCGCGATGGGCGCCTGATCCGGCCGGCCGCGGGAGTTCGAGGGCCCTGAAAGACGAAACCCCTCCCTGCCGAAGCTTTGGGAGGGGCGGGCGGCCGAGACCGCCGATTCGGGGCTCCGGAGGTATGGGGTCCGGGGCTCCTGGCGCGCAGAGACTGCGTCCAATGGTGTGCCTTCTCGGAAGGCACTTCAACGTTAGATCAATCGAGCGCGACGTTCAAGGCCCGCGCGCATCGAACTAACGATCATTGACGCGCCGCAAGCAGCCGCTCGACGAGCGCGGCGACGCGCTGCTCGGCCTGCGGGTCGTGCGCGATCGCGCGGCCCCATTCGCGCGAGGTCTCGCCCGGCCACTTGTTCGTGGCGTCGAGCCCCATCTTGCCGCCCAGCCCGCTCACGGGCGACGCGAAGTCGAGGTAGTCGATGGGCGTGGCGTCGACCAAGGTGGTGTCGCGCACGGGGTCGACGCGCGTGGTGATGGCCCAGATCACGTCGGGCCAGCGGCGGATGTCGACGTCGTCGTCGGTCACGACGATGAACTTCGTGTACATGAACTGCCGCAGGAAGCTCCACAGCCCGAACATCAAGCGCTTGGCGTGACCGGCGTAGGCCTTGCGGATGCTGATCACGGCCATGCGGTAGCTGCATCCTTCGGGCGGCAGGTAGAAGTCGACGATCTCCGGAAACTGCTTCTGCAGGATCGGCACGAACACCTCGTTGAGGGCCATGCCCAGCACCGCGGGCTCGTCCGGCGGCTTGCCGGTGTAGGTGCTGTGATAGACGGGCCGCTCGCGGTGCGTGATGCGCGAGACCTCGAACACCGGGAACCAGTCCTGCTCGTTGTAGTAGCCGGTGTGGTCGCCGAACGGTCCTTCGAGCCCGTGCAGGTAGCCGCCGATCTCCTTCATCGGAATACCGTGCTCGCTGGTGCCGCTCCAGCCCGGCTCGGCCGGCGGGATGTGGCCCTCGAGCACGATCTCGGCCGTGGCCGGGACCTGCAGCATCAGGCCACCCTCGCCCACCGCGCTGTCGGCCACCTCGGTGCGGCCGCCGCGCAGCAGGCCGGCGAACTGGTACTCCGACAACGTGTCCGGGACCGGCGTCACGGCGCCGAGGGTGGTGGCCGGATCGGCGCCGAGCGCCACCGCGATCGGGAACGGCCGGCCCGGGTTGGCGCGGGCGAAGTCGCGGAAGTCGAGCGCGCCCCCGCGATGTGCCAGCCAGCGCATGATCACCTGCCGCCGCCCGATGACCTGCTGGCGGTAGATGCCCAGGTTCTGCCGGCGCCGCGGGCTCGGCACCGACTGCGGACCGCGCGTGACGACGAGGCCCCAGGTGATCAGCGGACCGGCGTCGCCGGGCCAGCAGGTCTGCACCGGCAGCACGCCGAGGTCGACGTCGCTGCCCTCGAGCACGACCTGCTGGCAGTCCGGGCGGCGCACGCGCTCGGGCTTCATGTCCCACAGCGCCTTGACCAGCTGCAGCAGCCGGCCGGTGTCGCGCAGCCCCTTGGGCGGCTCGGGCTCCTTCAGGCTGGCCAGCACCTGGCCGACCTCGCGCAGGCCCTCCCGGCCGCGACACGCGAAGGGGTGCCGAACAGGTTCGTCAAGCAGGGAATTTTGTAACCGACCGGGTTCTCGAACAGCAGCGCGGGCCCCCCGGCGCGCAGCACTTTGTCGCCGATCACTGTCATGTCCAGCCGCGCGGAGACTGGCTCCGCGACGCGTTGCAGCTCGCCGCGGCGCTCGAGGAGGTCGAGGAAGTCGCGCAGATCTCGGTATTTCATAACCAGATGCCTAGTTACTGATTCTTCTTTATGCTTGACCGGTTATGACGGCGGTTCCTAGAATCGTCGCAACCTCTGATTTCAGGGTTTACCCGCGCTCCTCGACGTTGGGACGACCGAGCGCAAACGCTGCCGAACGCCAGGCTGCCAGTGATTCCGAAGGCCGAGCCTTCATCACGAGGCGTCGCGATTATCTCCGCCGGCCGGTTACAGATCGGTCCGCGGTCGAGAGAGGAACGACATGACAGCGCTTCGATTCGTTCGAAACCTGCGAGACCGAGTCGCATCGTCGACCAAGGTCTTCCTCCGTGACGTAGGTCACGGTCTGCTCGAGGTCAGCCACAACTCGCTGGCCTTTCTGGGTCTGCTGGTCGTCGGTGCCGTCGTGTTCGCCGTCGGCCACGCCGACCTGCGCCAGCACGTCGAGCGCCACGCGCTCGACTGGCTGAAGTCGCGCCACGAGGCGCGCCATCTGCAGGACGGCAACGTCCTGGCGACCGTGGTCGAGCCGGACGCCGTCGTGCGCGCCACGGCGGCCGACCCGCGCGAGCTGCCGCGCCAGCAGGCGGCCATCGCGATGTGGATCTCGCGCCGCTACAAGGTGGCGCCCGAGCCGATCAGCCGCCTCGTGCAGGAAGCCTGGACCATCGGCCAGCGCGCCGGGCTCGACCCGACCCTGATCCTGGCGATCATGGCCGTCGAATCGAGCTTCAACCCGTTCGCGCAGAGCCCGGTCGGCGCGCAGGGGCTGATGCAGGTGATGACCCGCGTGCACGACGAGAAGTACCAGCCCTTCGGCGGCATGCACGCCGCCTTCGACCCCGTCACCAACCTGCGCGTGGGCGTGCAGGTGCTGAAGGAGTGCATCGCGCGCGCGGGCGGCAGCCTCGAGGCCGGCCTGCGCTACTACGTCGGCGCCGCCAACTACGCCGACGACGGCGGCTATGCCAACAAGGTGCTGGCCGAGCAGACGCACCTGAAGCTCGTGGCCAGCGGCAAGGCCGTGCCGATCACCGCGCCGCTGCCCCCGACCACGGCTCCGACGCCGGTGCAGGCGGTCGACCGCAGCGCGCCCGACGGCGAGCCGGCCGTGCCGACGAGCACCGCGCCGGCCCAGGACGGCGCCAGGCCCGCTCAGCGGGTCGCCTTCGCCGGCTGAACGCGCCGGTCGGGCGCAGGCCCTCGGCTACACTGATTCTCGCCGCGCAACTGGCGATAGGGCCCGGCCCCACGGGCCCGAGGTGGATCACCACCATGGAGCGCGGACGGCCGTCCGGCGCGGGCGGACCGCGTTCCGCCGTTCGCCTGGGCAGCCCTTGCATCTGTGCACTCGGCCAAGGGAATCCGCTTCGAGGACTGCCGCCATGTTCGACCGCCAATCGTCCACCGTCGCCACCGTCGACCCCGAGATCTGGGCCGCGATCCAGCACGAGAACCGCCGCCAGGAAGAGCACATCGAGCTGATCGCCAGCGAGAACTACGCGTCGCCGGCGGTGATGGCCGCCCAGGGCAGCCAGCTCACGAACAAGTACGCCGAGGGCTACCCCGGCAAGCGCTACTACGGCGGCTGCGAGTACGTCGACGTCGTCGAGCAGCTCGCGATCGATCGGCTGAAGCAGCTGTTCGGCGCGCAGTTCGCCAACGTGCAGCCCAACTCCGGCTCGCAGGCCAACCAGGCGGTGTTCTTCGGCCTGCTGCAGCCGGGCGACACGATCATGGGCATGAGCCTCGCCGAAGGCGGTCACCTGACGCACGGCATGCCGCTGAACATGAGCGGCAAGTGGTTCAAGGTCGTCAGCTACGGCCTGAACGCGCAGGAGGAGATCGACTACGACGCGATGGAGCGCCTGGCGCACGAACACAAGCCGAAGCTCGTGATCGCCGGCGCGTCGGCGTACTCGCTGCGCATCGACTTCGCCCGCTTCGCGAAGGTGGCCAAGGACATCGGCGCGTTCTTCATGGTCGACATGGCGCACTACGCCGGGCTCGTCGCCGCGGGCGTGTACCCGAACCCGGTGCCGCATGCCGACGTGGTGACCTCGACCACGCACAAGAGCCTGCGCGGCCCGCGCGGCGGCATCATCCTGATGAACGACGAGGCCATCGCGAAGAAGATCAACAGCGCGATCTTCCCCGGCATCCAGGGCGGCCCGCTGATGCACGTGATCGCCGCCAAGGCCGTCGCCTTCAAGGAGGCGCTCGCGCCCGAGTTCAAGGCCTACCAGCAGCAGGTGGTGAGCAACGCCGCCGCGCTGGCCGACCAACTCGTGCGCCGCGGGCTGCGCATCGTCTCGGGCCGCACCGAGAGCCACGTGATGCTGGTCGACCTGCGGCCCAAGGGCATCACCGGCAAGAAGGCCGAGGCCGTGCTGGGCCAGGCCCACATCACCTGCAACAAGAACGCGATCCCGAACGACCCCGAGAAGCCGATGGTCACCAGCGGCATCCGGCTCGGCTCGCCGGCGATGACCACGCGCGGCTTCGGCGAGGCGCAGGCGCGCCTGACGGCCGATCTGGTGGCCGACGTGCTGGAGCGCCCGGACGACGAGGCCCACATCGCGGCCGTGCGCGCGAAGGTGGCGGCGCTGACGCGCGACTTCCCCGTCTACCGCTGAGGTCACCGGGCCTGTCCCGCCGCCGGCCTTCCACCCGATGCGCTGCCCCTACTGCGGCCACGACGAGACGCAGGTCGTCGAGACGCGCGAGTCCGACGAGGGCGACGTCATCCGCCGCCGCCGCCGCTGCACGTCGTGCGAGAAGCGCTTCACCACCTACGAGCGTCCCGACATCGCGATGCCGTCGGTGGTGAAGAAGGACGGCGCGCGCGTCGAGTACGACCGCGCCAAGCTGCGCGGCTCGATGATGCTCGCGCTGCGCAAGCGGCCGGTCAGCGTGGAGCAGGTCGACGCGGCGATCGAGCGCATCGAGGAGAAGCTGCTCGCCACCGGCGCGAAGGAGGTCGCCTCCACGCGCCTTGGCGAACTCGTGATGCGCGAGCTCAAGCGCATCGACAAGGTCGCCTACGTGCGCTTCGCGTCCGTGTACCGCAGCTTCGAGGACGTGGACGAATTCCAGAAGTTGATCAAGGGGATCTGACCCCCTCCTGAGGGGGAAGCGCCTGCGCAGCGCGCTCCGTAGAGTCCGTCTCCATAACGAGTCAGGAGGGAGGACACCATGGAGCAGCGCTGCCGCCAGCGCGGCATCACCCTGGTCGAGAGCTGCTGCGCGATCGCCATCGCGGCCGTGCTCGTCGGCACCGTGGCGCCGTCGTTCCAGCGCATGCTGGCGCGCCGCGGCCTCGAAGGCGCGGCGGCGCAGCTCGCCGCCGACATCCACCACGCACGTGCCGAAGCGGTGGCGCGCAACCGCAGCCTGCGCTTGTCGTTCGTCCCGTCCGCCGGCGGCAGCTGCTACGTGCTGCACACCGGGCCGGCGTCGGCGTGCCGCTGCGACGGCGAGAGCGGCGCGGTCTGCGCCGGCACGGCCACGCCGATCAAGGCGGTCCACCTGCCCGCAGACTCTGGCGTGAGCATCGCCGCCAACGTCGCGTCGATGCAGTTCGAGCCGGTGAGCGGCACCGTCACGCCCGCCGGCACCGTGCGCGTGCAGCACCGCGACGGCGCGGCCGTGCATCACGTGGTCAGCATGCTCGGGCGCGTGCGCAGCTGCTCGCCCGACGGCGCACTGCCGGGAGTGCGGCCATGCTGATCACGATGCCCGCCCGGCCGGACCGCTCGCGCGGCTTCACCTTGATCGAAGTGCTGGGCGCCCTCGTCGTCGTGGCCGTGCTGGTCTCGATCGCGATGCCGGCCTACACCTCGCACGTGCGCAAGGCGCGCCGCGCCGACGCGCTGGCCGCGATCGCCGCCGTGCAGCAGGCGCAGGAGCGTCATCGCGCGAACCACCTGCTCTACGCCACGCACTTCATCGTGGCCGACGGGCAGTGGACCGGCCTCGGCGCGTCGACCGACGCGAACGCCGCGACCGCGCTCGTCGCGGCCGGCGGCCACTATCGGCTGACGATCGACGGTGCCGACACGGCGGGCTACCGCATCGTGGCCACGGCGCGCGGCGACCAGGCGCGCGACGTCGGCTGCGCGGTGCTGCGCGCCAGCGTGCAGGGCGCGCAGTGGCGGCACGAGTCGGGCCCGACCGCCGCGCTCGGCAACGACGCGCCCGCCAACCGCCGCTGCTGGTCGCGATGAGCGCGGCTGCCCTCCTCCTGCAGCCGTCGGCCGCGCGCGGCTTCTCGCTGGTCGAGCTGCTGGTCGGCGTGGCGGTCGGGCTGCTGCTGCTCGGCGGCGCCACGCGTTTGTTTGCCGATCACCTGGTCGACAGTCGCCGCCTGCTGGTCGAGGCGCGGCTGCAGCAGGATCTGCGCGCCGCCGCCGAGCTGATCGTGCGCGACCTGCGCCGCGCCGCCTACTGGCGCGACGCCGGCCTGCACCCCGGCGCCGCCAACCCGCACGGGCCGCTGCTCGCACAGACCACGGCACCCGCGGGCGCCGAGTTCTCGTTCTCGCGCCACGGCACGACCGGCGCTGATGTCGCGCACCTCGCGGGCGTGCGCCTCGACGGTGGCGTGCTGCGCCTGCGCGTCGGCGGCAGCGCGTGGCAGTCGGTCACCGACGCGCAGACCTTGGTGATCGACGAGCTGTCCCTGGCGGTCGAGGCGCATGTCGCGGCCCTGCACGAGTCGTGTCCGTGCATCGCGGCGGGCACGTGCGCCGTCGGCGACTTCCTCGACCCCGATCCGGCCAGCGGCCGGGCGGGCCGGCTGCACGCGACCCGACCGCTCGCCACCACGCGGCGCGTCCAGCTGCGCCTGAGCGCCCGTGCCGCGACGCATCCGCAGATCCGTCGCACGGTCGAGGAGACCGTGGTCTTGCGCAACGCCGCGATCTCCGGCGCGTGCCCGACGCACTGACCCGCGAGAGCCCTCATGGAAGCGTCGCATCGTCCCCACGCCCCTACGCCGCGGCCGCGTGGCGTCGCCACCATCGCGGTCGCGCTCGTGCTGCTCCTGGGCATGACCCTGGTCGCGTTCTTCACGCACCGCAACCTCGTCCTCGAGCAGCGCAGCGCGATTCATCACGACCGCTCCGCACGCGCCTTCGAGCTCGCCGAAGGCGGCCTCGTCTGGACCGCGGCGCGCCTGAACGACCCGCGCCGGCTCGCCGCCGCGCCCTCGTGCGCGCCATCGCAGACCGGCGACGACGCCTTCGCCGATCGCTTCGTCGCCGTCAGCGAGAGCGGCGTGGCGGCGCTCGATCGGCGCACCGCGTGCCACGTCGCGCCCGACGGCAGCATCGGCTGCGCCTGCGGCGCCGCAGCCGGCGCCGCGCCGCACACGCCGGCGGCCGCCACGAACCACGCACGCTTCGTCGTGCACATCCGTCGGGCCGCCGCAAGCGATCCGTGGACGGTCGAGCTGACATCGCGCGCCTGCACGCAGGCGGGGCCACCGTGCGACGACGACCACGGTGCCGCGCGCAGCCCCGACGCGACCGCCTCGACACGCGTGCTGTTGCGCATGCGGCCCGCGTTCGCGCAGGCACCGGGCGCGGCCGTGCTCGCCGCGGGCGACGTCGCGATCGCCGGACGCACCCGCGTGACGAACGCCGACACCGCGAGCCGCGGCCTCACCGTCGTCGCCGGCGGCCGCATCTCGCTCGGCGCCGACGCGCGGCTCGTGTCGCTGCCCGGCACGCCGGCCGAGACCTCGCTCGTGGACGGCGACGAGTCGCTCGCGCGCCTGTCGAGCCGCGCCGACGGGCTCGTGCTCGCGCTGCTCGGCGAATCGATCGACGCGCATCGCGGCCACCCGCTCACCTGGACCGTGACCGCGGCCGACTGCCAAGGCCGGACGCGGTGCTCG
>CAZFET010000013.1:11828-13476 GCA_964517545.1 uncultured Burkholderiaceae bacterium | reverse complement strand
CTGCGCATCGCCGTCGGAGTGCGGCTCGGCCCTCGCGTCGGCCCACGCACGGGGCTTCGGGCGCTTCTGGCTCGACACGCCCGCCAGCCTGAGCGGGCCGGCCATCGGCAGCGAGCGCGCCCCGGTGATCGTGGTCACCAGCGCGCCGCTCGCGCTCGAAGACAGCGTCTCGCTGCGCGGCGTGCTGATCGGCCTGCCGTCGCCGGGCCATGCGTGGCGGCTGTCGAGCAGCGGGGCGGCGCGCGTGCACGGCGCGGTCGCCAGCGGAGGCGACCTGCGCATCGACGGCGGCACGCTGGACATCGCGCACGACGCCGCGGCGTTCGCACCGGGCCGCGCGCGCGGCGAGTGGCTGCGCGTGCCGGGCAGCTGCACCGACCGGCCCGACGAGCCCTGACGCCGGCGACGCCGCGCTCTCCACGCACGCGCCACGCACGCACCCTCCATCTGCCACCGGCCACGCGCACCACCGGCCACACGCACCACCACGCCACCCACACCCCATGCAGCTCGCACCGTACTCACAGCGCGGCTTCACCTTGATCGAAGCCCTGATCGCCATGCTCGTGGTCGGCTTCGGCATGCTCGCCGTCGTGGCGATGCACCTCGCGCTCGCGCGCGACGCCGACACCTCGCGGCAGCGCGGCGATGCGGTACGGCTGGCGCGCGAGAAGCTCGAGGACCTGCGCACGCGCGGCGGCGCCCCGGCCGACACCGACGCCACCGACACGCACGACCTCGCCACGGCACGCTTCGAGCGCCGCTGGCGACTCGCCGCCGACGCTGCGTCGAGCGGCGCATGGGCGGAGGTCGGCGTGGCCTGGACCGATCGCGCCGGGCATCGGCACCACGTCGGCTTGCGCAGCGTGATCGACCCCGACGCCGACGCGCGCGTGGCGGGACTGCTCGCCGCCGCCGGCGCGACGCCCGTGCGCGCACCGAGGCTGCGTCACGTCGGCGTGCCGCTGTCGGCCATCGACCTGGGCGGCGGCAAGAGCGCCTACGCACCGCCCGGCAGCGCGAACCTGTTCTACGTGTTCGACGATCGCAGCGGGCGCATCGAGAGCGAGTGCAGCGGCGCACCGAGCCGCGGCGGCGGCGCACCGAGCCGCAGCGGCGCACCCGCCGCTTGCGTCGCGCGCACGGCGCACGTGCTGGCCGGCGTCGTGCGCTTCGCGACCGACCTGCCGGCCGATCGCGGGATCGACCCCGCCGCGCTGGCCGACCCCGGCGGCGCAGCCGAGCCCATCGAGTTCGCGTTGCGGCCCGCGCCGCCTGCCGCACGCGCGCCGCAGGCGCGCTGCTTCAGCGACACGCTGGCCACCACCGTGCGCTACGCGTGCATCGTCGAAGCCTCCGACGAGGACGGCGACGTCGCCACGCCGCCCACGTGGTCGGGCCAGGTCGTCGTGACCGGCGAGGACCCGGCCTGGTTCGGCCGCTACCGACTGTGCCGCTACAGCAGCGACTACGACGGCGACACGCGCATCTCCAACGCCGAGCACCCGCTGTACTACCGCCGCGTCGCAGGCACCCTGGAGCGCCAGCACTACGTGGTGCTGCACGCCGACCACCCGCAGGGCTGCCCCACGGCCGACGACGCGGAGCCCCGCGCACGCGTCGCGGGCGCGGCGCTGGCTCCTCGAGG
>CAZFET010000013.1:0-11818 GCA_964517545.1 uncultured Burkholderiaceae bacterium | reverse complement strand
GCGCACGCGCCTGCAGCAGTCGCAGGCGCTGTCGCAGGGCGCGCCCCCGTGGGGCGGCGAGCTGTCGAACGGCGCGCCATGGCGGCCCGGCGAGCGCGGCGACGAACTCGCACATCCGATGCGCTGACGCCGGCGTGGCGCCGCGCGAGCTTCGCCGAAGAACACGCCGACGGACGCGCCGACGAACGCGCCCATGAAAGCGCCGACGAACACGCCCACCAACACGGCCAAGAACGCAGCGACGAAGGCGCCGCCGATCTCGCCGCTGTCGCAGCCGCCTGCCGATGCGCCTTTCGCACCGACAATCGCGTCGATGGATCCGCGCCCCGACATGCCGAACGATGCGTCGTCGCAGTACCCGACGACCCCGACGACGAACAGGCCGCCGCTGCCGGCCGCGCCCTCGCCGTGGCTCGACGCGCTCGCGCTGGCCGCGCAATCCATCGGCCTGACCGAACCCAACCCGCGCGTCGGCTGCGTCCTCGTCTCGCGGTCGGGCGAGGTGCTCGGGCGCGGCCACACGCAGCGCGCCGGCGACGCGCACGCCGAAGTGATGGCGTTGCGCGAGGCCGCCGCACGGGGCCGCGACGTGCGCGGCGCCACCGCCTTCGTCACGCTCGAGCCCTGCTCGCACCACGGCCGCACGCCGCCGTGCTGCGACGCGCTGATCGCGGCGGGCCTCGCGCGCGTCGAGGTCGGCGTGCAGGACCCGAACCCGCTGGTCGCGGGCCAGGGCATCGCGCAGCTGCGGGCCGCGGGTGTCGAGGTGGCGATGGCCGACACGGCGGTCGCCGCGGCCTCGCGCGAGCTCAACATCGGCTTCTTCTCGCGCATGCTGCGCGGCCGTCCGTGGGTGCGCATGAAGATCGCCGCCACGCTCGACGGCCGCACCGCACTGCCCGACGGCCGCAGCCAGTGGATCACCGGCGAGGCCGCGCGCGCCGACGGCCACGCGTGGCGGCGACGGGCGTCGGCGGTGCTCACCGGCGTGGGCACCGTCAAGGAGGACGATCCGCGCCTGGACGTTCGGCTGGTGCCCACGCCGCGCCAGCCGCTGCGCGTGATCGTCGATTCGCGCGTCGAGACGCCGCCCGGCGCGCGCATCCTCGACGCACCCGGCGACGTGCTGGTCTACGCCGCCGATGCCGCGTCGCCCGGCCGTGCGGCGCTCGAGGCGCGCGGCGCGAGCCTCGCGTTCAAGTCCGGCGCCGGCGGCAAGGTCGACCTCGCTGCGATGCTCGACGACCTGGCCGCACGCGGCATCAACGAGCTGCACGTCGAGGCCGGCCACAAGCTGAACGGATCGTTCGTGCGCGAGGGCCTGGTCGACGAGCTGCTGGTCTACGTGGCGCCGAAGCTGCTCGGCGAGGGCCGCGAGATGGCGGCGTTCGGGCCGCTGGCGTCGCTGGCCGACGCGTTGCCGCTGCGCTTCGTCGACGTCAGCCTCATCGGCGACGACCTGCGCATCGTCGCGCGCGTCGTCGGGCGCGACGACTTCTGAGAGGCGAACGGACCGCGATGGTCCGCTCGGGTCGAGCCCGTCGACGCACCCCCCAGCCAGGCCAAACGCGTCGAAGCCCTCGTCACGAGCCCACCGCCGCAGCGACAATCGCCTCATGTTCACCGGCATCGTCAGCGGCGTCGGCCGCATCGTCTCCGTCGAGCCGCTCGGCGCGCAGGCTGCGCACGGCCGGCGGCTCGTCGTCGAAACCCCGCCCGGCTGGCTCGCCGGCGCACAGCTCGGCGACAGCATCGCGCTCAACGGCGCCTGCATGACCGTCACGTCGCTCGACGGCGACCGCTTCAGCGTCGACGTCTCGGCCGAGAGCCTCGCGCGCACCGCCGGCCTCGACGCGCCCGGCCCGGTCAACCCCGAGCAGGCGCTGCGCGCCAACGACCGGCTCGGCGGCCCTCTGGCCAGCGGCCACGTCGACGGCATCGGCGAGGTCACCCGCTTCGCGCCGGTCGGCGAGTCGTGGGAGCTGTGCGTGCTCGCGCCGAAGGCGCTCGCGCGCTTCCTCGCCTACAAGGGCTCGATCACGGTCGACGGCGTGAGCCTCACGGTCAATCGGGTGACCGACCGCGACGACGGCGCCGAGGTGAGCATCAACCTGATTCCGCACACCGTCGCCAGCACCACGCTCGGCCGCCTCGCTGCGGGCGCGAAGGTGAACCTCGAGATCGACCTGATCGCGCGCTACGTCGAGCGCATGCTCGGCGCGCGCTGAGCCCGCGGCGGGCGCCCCGCCGCGTCGCCCTCGCGACGGCACGCCCGCAGGGGCGCCGCCTACAATCGCGCCATGCCGATGTCCCCTGTCCCGGAGCTGGTGGCCGAGCTGGCGGCCGGCCGCATGGTGATCCTCGTCGACGAGGAGGATCGCGAGAACGTAGGCGATCTCGTGCTCGCCGCCGAGCACGTTACGCCGGAGGCCGTCAACTTCATGGCGCGCTACGGCCGCGGGCTGATCTGCCTGACGCTCACGCGCGAGCGCTGCGAGCGCCTGCAGCTGCCGCCGATGGCCCCGCGCAACGGCACGCGTCACGGCACGGCGTTCACGGTGTCGATCGAAGCCGCCGAGGGCGTGTCCACCGGCATCTCGGCCGCCGACCGCGCGCGCACGGTGCAGGCCGCGGTGGCGAAGAACGCGAAGGCCTCCGATCTCGTGCAGCCCGGCCACGTCTTCCCGCTGCAGGCGCAGGACGGCGGCGTGCTCATGCGCGCGGGCCACACCGAGGCCGGCTGCGACCTCGCGGCGATGGCCGGGCTGGAGCCCGCTGCCGTGATCTGCGAGATCATGAAGGACGACGGCACGATGGCGCGCCTGCCCGACCTGGAGGTGTTCGCGCGCGAGCACGGCCTCAAGATCGGCACGATCGCCGCGCTCATCGAGCACCGCAGCCGCCACGAGTCGCTGATCGAGCGCGTGGCCGAGCGCGAGCTCGAGACGGCGCACGGCGCGTTCCGCTGCGTCGTCTACCGCGACCGCACGGGCGGCGCGCACCTGGGCCTGGTGCACGGCCGCTGGCAGCCCGACGACGAGGTGCCGGTGCGCGTGCACGAGCCGCTGTCGGTGATGGACCTGCTCGATGCCGGCCCGAGCGCGCATTCGTGGCCCCTGCCGCGCGCGCTGTCCACGCTGAAGTCCGGACCGCACGGCGTGGCGGTGCTGCTCAATGCCGGCGAGGACGTCGAATCGCTGCTGCTGCGCGCACGCGGCGAACGCCCCGCACCGGCGGCGCGCGGGCAGATGGATCTGCGCACCTACGGCGTGGGCGCGCAGATCCTGCGCGACCTCGGCGTGCGCCGCATGAAGCTGCTCGGCGCACCGCGGCGCATGCCCAGCATGACCGGCTACGGCCTCGAGATCACCGGCTACCTCTCGGCGCGCGCCTGACGGCGTCTGTGCCGGTTCTTCCAAGGACGACCACCCATGCAGGGATCCGACAAGGGCGACGCCGCCCGCCTCGACGGCGAGGACCTGCGCATCGGCATCGTGCGCGCGCGCTTCAACGACGCGATCACCGCGCGCCTGGCCGAGGCCTGCCTCGCCGAGCTGCGCGCGCTGGGCGTGTCGGAGCGGCACGTGCGCCACGTCAGCGTGCCCGGCGCATTGGAGATCCCCGTGGCGCTGCAGGCGATGGCCGCGCGCGAGGAGTTCGACGCGCTCATCGCGCTGGGCTGCATCATCCGCGGCGAGACCTACCACTTCGAGCTGGTGGCCAACGAGAGCGGCGCCGGCGTCACGCGCGTCGCGCTCGACCACGAGCTGCCGATCGCCAACGCCATCCTCACCGTCGAGAACGAGGCGCAGGCGCTGGCCCGCGCCGACGAGAAGGGCCGCGACGCCGCGCGCGTGGCCGTCGAGATGGCCAACCTGATGGAAGACCTGTCGTGAACGACGCCAAGCCCCCTGCCCCGAAGCGCCGTCCGCAGGCGCACGCCGCGCGCCGTCGTTCGCGCGAGGCGGCCCTGCAGGGCCTGTACGAGTGGCTGATCGGCGGCGCCGACGCGGGCGTGATCGACGCGCACATCCGCGAGCAGGAAGGCTTCGACGGCTGCGACCTGATGCACTACGACGCGCTGCTGCACGGCTGCATCCGCGAGGCGGCCGACCTGGACGCGATCCTCGCGCGCCACGTCGACCGCAAGACCACGGAGCTCTCGCCCATCGAGCACGCGGCGCTGATGATCGGCGCCTACGAGCTGAAGCACTGCGTCGACATTCCGTACAAGGTGGCCATCAACGAGGCGGTCGAGCTCGCCAAGACCTTCGGCGGCACCGACGGCCACAAGTACGTCAACGGCGTGCTCGACAAGGCCGCCACCGACCTGCGCGCGCCCGAGGTGCAGGCGGCGCGCGCGCAGCGCCGCTGAGGGCCGGGCCGATGAAGCTGGCGTCGCGGCTCGAGCGCATCGAGCCCTTCTACGTGATGGAGTGCGCCAAGGCAGCGGCCGAGATCGCGGCCTCGCCGGCGTGCGACCCGGCGCGCGGCGGGCGGCCGATGATCTTCCTCAACATCGGCGAGCCGGACTTCACCGCGTCGCCGCTCGTGCGGCAGGCGGCCGAGCGCTGCCTCGCGGCCGGCCGCACGCAGTACACGCACGCCGCCGGCCTCGACGCGCTGCGCGAGGCGATCGCCGCGTGGTACACGACGCGCTTCGGCGTCGACGTGCCGCCGTCGCGCATCGTCGTCACCGCGGGCGCGTCGGCGGCGCTGCAGCTCGCCTGCCTGGCGACCCTGGAGCGCGGCGACGAGGTGCTGATGCCCGACCCGAGCTACCCGTGCAACCGGCACTTCGTGGCGGCCGCCGACGCGCGCGCCGTGCTGCTGCCGGCCGGGCCGGCGCAGCGCTTCCAGCTCAGCGCCGCGTCGGTCGAGGCCGCGTGGACGCCGGCCACGCGCGGCGTGCTGCTCGCGTCGCCGTCCAACCCGACCGGCACCTCGATCGAGCCCGACGAGATGCGCCGCATCGTCGAGGTCGTGGCCGAACGCGGCGGCGTCGCCATCGTCGACGAGATCTATCTCGGCCTGTCGTTCGACGAGCGCTTCGGCCACAGCGCGCTCGGCCTGCCGCCCGAGCTGGCGCGGCACGTGGTCTCGGTGAACAGCTTCTCGAAGTACTTCAGCATGACCGGCTGGCGGCTCGGCTGGCTGGTGCTGCCCGACGCGCTGGTCGCGCCGGTCGAGAAGCTCGCGCAGAACCTGTACATCTGCCCGTCCAGCGTGGCGCAGCACGCGGCGCTGGCCTGCTTCGAGCCGGAGTCGATCGAGGAGTACGAGCGCCGCCGCGCGGAGTTCCGCGCACGCCGCGACTTCGTGGTGCCGGCGCTCGAGCGCATCGGCCTGCCGGTGCCGGTGATGCCCGACGGCGCGTTCTACGCCTGGGCCGACTGCTCCGCGCACGCGGCCAGCAGCTGGGACTTCTGCTTCGACATGATGCGTCGGGCGCACGTGGCGCTGACGCCGGGCCGCGACTTCGGCCCGCACGCGGCCGACCGATTCCTGCGCCTGTCCTTCGCGAGCTCGCGGCTGCATCTCGAGCACGCGATCGAGCGGCTCGAACGCGCGCTCGCGTAGCGCGCGCGACGGCCGGCTCTGGTGCTCGCTCGCGTAGAACGCGCGACTGCCCGCGCACTGCATCACGCCCCGGCGTCGCGCACGCCGCGGGCCACCGCCTCGGGTTCGTGACCGTGTGTTACGTCGGCGTGGCCTTGACGGGTATTTCACGCTTGCACACCGTGCCCGTCTCGTAAGCTGCCCGGGTGGACCGATCCCCCGATTTCCAGTCGACGATCCAGATCCCGGCCGACGCGCCGCGCGGCAGCGATCCGCCGTGGATCGACAGCGACGGCAGCCTGCCCGCCGGCCCGGCGCCGGCCTTCCCGGTCAAGCCCGACGTGCCGCCGGAGCAGTTGCCGACCATCGGACACATCGGCCGCTACGCGCTCAAGTACCGCATCGGCGCCGGCGGCATCGGCACGGTGTACGCGGCGCAGGACCCGCTGCTGTCGCGCCTCATCGCGATCAAGACCCTGAACGTCGAGGTGCCGGCGGAGCAGCGCGAGTCGTTCAACGCGATGTTCCTGAACGGGACGCGCGCCGTGGCGAGCTTGTCGCACCCGAACATTGTGACCGTGTTCGACGCCGGCGTCAGCGACCAGGGCGCGTACATCGCGATGGAACTGCTCAAGGGCCGCGACCTGCGTCAGCTGCGTGGCGAAGGCTGGCGACCCACGCCCGCGCAGGCCGCGCTGATCGTGCGGCGCGTGGCCGACGCGCTCGCGTACGCGCACGCCAAGGGCATCGTCCATCGCGACATCAAGCCGGCCAACATCTTCATGGTCGGGCGCACGCAGCCGCGGGTGCTCGACTTCGGCATCGCGCGCGTCGCGCATCAGCACGACTCCGACGGCCACGACGACGTGGCCGGCGGCTCGCCCTACTACATGGCGCCGGAGCAGGTGCGCCACGAGAACGTCGACCGTCGCGCCGACGTGTTCTCGCTCGGCGTGGTGCTGTACGAGTTGCTGACCGGCGAGCGCCCGTTCCGCGGCGCCACGCTGATGGAGATCAGCCAGGCCGTGCTCGAGCACGCGCCGAAGCCCGCGCACGAGGTCGATGCGGCGGTGCCCGAGGCGCTGTCGGCGATCGCCGCGCGCGCGATGGAGAAGGACCCGGAGCACCGCTACCGCTCGGCGCGCATGCTCTCGCGCGAGCTGCGCCACTGGATCGAAGAGAACGCGCAGGCCGCCGAGGCCGCGGCCGAGCCGGCCGCGCCGTCGCGGCGCCAGCGCGGCGCGCTGATCGCGGCGGTCGGTACGGCCGTGGTCATCGTGACGGCCAGCGTCGTCGGCGCCTTCTGGCTCGACTCGCGCGACGACGGCGCCGCGGCGTCGGCGGCCAGCGCGACCGAGCCGCAGGGCACCGCGCCCACGGCCGCCGCGGCAGCGACCGCGCCGGCCGCCCCCGTGGCCGTCGTGGCGCCGGTCGCCGCCGGCCCCGACAGTGCAGGGGCGACGCCGTCGTCGTCCGGCACGCCGTCGGCTGCTCCGCCCGCCGAAGCGGCGGCGACGGTGGCGGCGGCGGCCGCCAGGCCGGTCAAGCCCGCCGCGCCGGATCGTCAGGCCAGGCCCAAGGCACGCGACGCGAAGCCGGCCGCCGCTCCCGCCGCGCCCGCAGCCACCGGCACGGTGACCATCGCCGTCAGCCCCTGGGGCAACGTCGAAGTCGACGGCCGCGCCGTCGGCGCCGCGCCGCCGCTCACGCAGCTCACGTTGCCCGAAGGTCCGCATACCATCACGATCCGCAACGAGGACTTCCCGCCGCACACGGTGTCGGTCAACGTCCAGCCGGGACAGCCCGTCACGCTCAAGCATCGCTTCGGTTCATGATCGCTCGCCTGCTGCACTCACTGGCGCTCGCGTCGCTGCTGGCCGCGTGCGCCCCGGTCCCGACGCAGCCCACGCAGGGCCTGATGGACGTGGCCGCGCGCCCCGCCGAGCGCGCGCTGCTCAACGGCATCCGCCTGTACGAGGACGCGCGCTACGCCGACTCCGAAGCGCAGCTGAAGAACGCGCTCGCCGCCGGCCTCGTGTCGGCGAAGGACCGTGCGGCCGCGCACAAGCACCTCGCCTTCATCTACTGCACCAGCGAGCGCGTGCCGCTGTGCGAGGACTCGTTCCGCGCGGCGCGCGCGGCCGACCCCGCCTTCGCGCTCAGCCGCTCCGAGGCCGGCCACCCGATGTGGGGTCCGGTCTACCGCCGACTCTTCCCGTAACGAGAGGGTCGCGGGGCGCCGGTATGATCGGCGCCGCCGATGAACGTGCACGCGCCCCGTCCCGTCCACACGCACGAGCTGCGCGTGTACTGGGAAGACACCGACGCCGGCGGCATCGTCTACTACGCCAACTACCTGCGCTTCTTCGAGCGCGCGCGCACCGATTGGCTGCGCCCGTTGCGACCCGGCCAGACGCGTCTGCGCGCGCGCGACGGCACCCCCTTCGTCGTGGCCGATGCGCGCATCGCGTACCGCGCGCCGGCGCGCCTCGACGACGTGCTGCGCGTGACGGTGGCGCTGGCCGAGGCGGGCCGCGCGAGCCTCGCGCTGGAGCAGGCCGCGTGGCGTGGCGACACCTTGCTCGCCGAAGGCGCGGTGCGCATCGGCTGCGTCGACGCCGGAACCTTCCGACCGAGGCGCATTCCCAACGCAGTGCTGCAACGCATCCAAGGATGAACCAGGACCTGTCGATCCTCTCGCTCGTCGCGCAGGCGAGCTTCGTCGTGCAGCTGGTGATGGCGGGGCTGCTGCTCACCTCGCTGGCCAGCTGGACCGTCATCTTCGGCAAGCTGTTCGCGCTCAAGCGCGTGGCCAGCGCGAACGACGAGTTCGAGCGCGAGTTCTGGTCGGGCCGCAATCTCAACGACCTGTACGACGGCGCGGCGCGCAAGCAGGCGGCCGCGCCGATGGAGCGCATCTTCGCGGCCGGCATGCGCGAGTTCCTCAAGCTGCGCGAGCGCAAGGTGGCCGATGCGGGCGCGCTGCTCGACGGCGCGCGCCGCGCCATGCGCGCGAGCTTCCAGCGCGAGCTCGACGCGATCGAGTCGAACCTGAGCTTTCTCGCGTCGGTGGGCTCGGCGTCGCCGTATGTCGGGCTGTTCGGCACGGTGTGGGGGATCATGCACGCGTTCGTGGGCCTGTCGAACCTGCAGCAGGTGACCCTGGCCACGGTGGCGCCGGGCATCGCCGAGGCCCTCGTGGCCACCGCGATCGGCCTGTTCGCGGCCATCCCCGCGGTGATCGCGTACAACCGCTTCGCGCGCCAGATCGACCGCATCGCGATCACGCTGGAGACCTTCATCGAGGAGTTCTCCAACATCCTGCAGCGCAACGTCGGGCACCACCCGGCGCCGCCGCCGCAGGCCCACGCGCCCGCCGCCGCCCGCTGACCATGCCCGCCGTCGTCGCCCGCCACGGCTCGCGCCGCCGCACGATCAACGAGATCAACATGGTCCCGTTCATCGACGTCATGCTGGTGCTGCTGATCATCTTCATGGTGAGCGCGCCGCTCATCACCACGAGCGTGGTCGATCTGCCGAGCGTGGGCCGCGGCAAGGCCGCGCCGCAGCGCGTGATCGAGATCGTGGTCGGGCTCGACGAGACCCTGCGCCTGCGCATCGACGGCAAGGACGGCGAGCGCGTGCCGCTCGCGCGCATCGCCGAGCGCGTGAAGCAGGCGCAGCAGGGCTTCGACAACGCGCCGGTCGTCATCGCCGCCGATCGCAACGTCAAGTACGAGGCGGTGGTGAAGGTGATGGACAGCCTGCAGCGCGCCGGCGTGCCGCGCGTCGGCCTGGCCGTGCGGACCACGGGGGCCTGAGCGCACGATGGACTCCACGCTCGCGCGCCAGCGCCCGCCCGCGCCCGACGCGTGGGGCCGCGGCGCCGCGCTCGCGGTGCTGGTGCACGTGGGGCTGCTCGTGGCCATCGCCTTCGGCGTGTCGTGGCGCTCGAGCGAGCCGGCCGGCGTCGAGGCCGAGCTGTGGGCCGCGGTGCCGCAGGTGGCCGCGCCGAGGCTCGAGCAACCGCAACCCCAGCCGCAGCCGCAGCCTGCGCCGCCTCCGCCCGCGCCGCAGAAGTCCGAGCCCGCGCCGCAGCCGCGCGAGGCCGAGATCGCCATCGAGAAGGAGAAGGCGCGGCTCGAGAAGGAGCGCCTGGACAAGGAACGCGCCGAGAAGGCGCGCCTCGAGAAGCTGCAGCGCGAGAAGGAGCGCGAGGACGCCGAGCGCCGCGAGAAGGCCGAGGAGCTCAAGCGCAAGCAGGCCGCCGAGCGCGAGGCGCAGCGCAAGCGCGAAGAAGAAGAAAAGCGCCTGGCCCAGCTGCGCGAGGAGAACCTGAAGAAGATGCTCGCGCAGGCCGGCGGCACCGGCGCGCCCAACGCCACCGGCAGCGCGGCGCAGTCGGCCGGGCCGTCGGCGGGCTACGCAGGGCGGCTGAAGGCGCGCATCAAGCCGAACATCGTGTTCGCCGACGACCTGCCCGGCAACCCGAGCGCCGAGGTCGAGGTGCGCGCCGCGCCCGACGGCACCATCACCGGCCGGCGCCTGGTCAAGAGCAGCGGCGTCAAGGAGTGGGACGACGCCGTGCTGCGCGCGATCGACCGCACCGAGGTGCTGCCGCGCGACACCGACGGGCGCGTGCCCTCGCCCATCGTCATCACGTTCCGTCCGAAGGACTGATCGCGCCGGCCGCCGGCGATACCTCCGGGCTAGCCGCGCGCGTAGCGTGCGATGAAGCCGCGGTCGATGCGGTCCTTCCAGCGCCACACCCACGCACCCTCGGTCGACCAGCCGTTCCACGACGCGATGGCGTAGCGCTCGCCGCACGACAGCAGGTTGAGCGTGCGCGCCTGCGGACGGTGGACGCGCAGCGACCTGCCCTCGGCCGCGCGCCGCAGGTTGGCCGCCAGAGGCGGCCCGGCCCGCACCGCGTAGACGCCGCTCCTCGGGTGCGGCGCGTCCAGCCGCGTGCACACGTCGCCCACCGCGAACACCTGCGGGTGCGACAGGCTCTGCAAGGTCGGGCCGGTGGCCACGAAGCCGCCCGTGCACAGCTGCAGGCCGCTGGCCGCCAGCCAGCCCGGCGGCGCCCCGCCGATCGCGACCACCGCCAGGTCGCAGGCCAGCCGCGCGCCGCGGGCGAGCACCACGTGGCGCGCCTCGACGGCCACGCACGCATCGTCGAACACCGTCACGCGATGGCGCGCCAGCGCACGCTGGCCGCGACGCACCACGGCGGCCGGGTAGGCCGCCAGCGGCGGTGGCCCGCCGGTGACGAGACTGAAGCGCGTGCGCTCCTCGCCCTCGCGCACGAGACGGTGCTGCAAGGCCAGCACCAGCTCGAAACCCGCCGCGCCGCCGCCGATCACCACCACGTCGAGCGCGCGCGAATGCGCCAGCGCGACCAGTCCGTCGAGCCGCTGCACGAAGTGCTCGATCGGCCGCACGAAGGCGGCGTGCTCGCGCGCCCCGGGCATCAGCTCGCGCGGCGGCGCGCTGCCGACGTCGAGGCTGAGCAGGTCGTAGCGTGCGACGCGTCCGTCGTCGAGCCGCACGGTGCGCGCCTCGGCGTCGAGCCCGACCGCGGCGGCGCGCACGAAGTCCACGCCGGCGGCCTGCGCGAGCGGCACGAGCGGGATCGCGATCTCGTCGATCGCGTAGTGGCCGGCCACGAAGCCCGGCAGCATGCCCGAGTAGAGCTGGCGCTCGAAGGGCGACACCAGCATCACCTTCAGGCCGCGCGGCCGGCGCCGCGCGAAGTCGCGCAGCACGTGCACGTGCGCATGGCCGCCGCCCAGCAGCACCAGCCGCGTCACGGCGCCCAGCGCAGCGCGCGCACGTACCCGACGCTGCGGCCCTTGGTGTTGTCGGCGTCGGCGCCGACCGCGATCGCGCGCAGCGGCGGCACCTCGGCGGACTCCTCGCCGAACAGCTCGCGGAAGTCGGCGGCGAGGTCGCGCCGCTCGTCGATCCAGCGGTTCAGCGGCGCCGCGCGGCCTTCGAGCACCATGTAGCGCACGCGGCGGCTGAAAGCGTTGTCGAGCACGGTGCCCGCCGCCAGGTGCGCGTCCCACACGTAGCACACGGTCGCCGCCGGCAGCGGCTCGTGCGTGTGCAGCCGCGCCACGCGCAGCAGCTGGCGCTCGACGAACGGCACGTATTCGTCGGGCATGTCGAACAGCGCGCACACCTTCAGCGTGGTGTCGTCGCCCCAGCGCTGGCGCAGCTCGCTGCGCTCGTTGCGCTGCTCGACGCGCCA
>CAZFET010000012.1:11703-22459 GCA_964517545.1 uncultured Burkholderiaceae bacterium | reverse complement strand
CGCTGTCCGAGTATTCGGCTCCCGAGGGCCGCTGCGCCACCCCGAGGGACGAGGCCTCCCATGGCCGCGACGTGCCCTGCCAGCAGGCGTGTCCGGCGCGCACCGACATCCCCCGGTACATCCGGCTCATCGCCGAGGGCGACTTCGCCGGCTCCTACCGCCTGAACCAGGAGGCGAACGTCTTCCCGGGAGTGCTGGGCCGCATCTGCGCCCGACCGTGTGAGGCCCGCTGTCGGCACCACTGGACCAACCAGCACGGCCCCGTGACCATCTGCCACCTGAAGCGCAGCGCGGCCGACCGCAAGCGTGGCCAGGTCGCGACGCTGCCGGCCTGGTTTCCGGACTCGGCGCGTCGCGTGGCCGTGGTGGTCGGCCTCCTGCGGCGGCGGCATCTTGGAGTTGCCCGTGGCGCGCTTGCCGTTGATGGACTCGGTGTTCATGGCGAACTGCAGCACCGCGTAGGCGATGGCGTCGCTGTTGATGTCGAGCGCGGTGTCGTTGTTGTTGGCGAAGGTGTCGCAGCGCAGGTGGTAGCACGGGTCGTACGGCTGGCCCGCGGTGCCGCCCCACAGCGCCGCTTCCGCCGCGTCCTTGATGCCTTCGGCGCCGGTGAACAGGCCGCCGGCCGGGATGTTGGCCGCGATGAACGGGCCGTAGTCGGAGCGCCCGCTGAAGTCGGTGCCCTTGAACGGCACGCCGCGCGACGTGTAGAAGGCCTCGAACACTTTCTCGATGTCGGCCGACCCGCTGGGGCCGGGGCCGGCGCCCACGACGTCGGAGTCGTCGCCGTCGTAGATGAAGAACACGTGGTTCGGCGAGCCGACCATGTCGAAGTTCAGGTACAGCGCGATCTTCGCCTTCTCGGCGTCGCCGAGCCCGGCGACGTAGGCCGTCGAGCCGACCAGCCCCGACTCCTCGGCGCCCCACCACGCGAAGCGCAGCTTGTTGCGCGGCTTGACCTTCGCCATCTGGATGGCGACCTCCAGGATCGCGGTTCTGCCCTAGCCGTTGTCATTGCTGCCGAGGCCTCGCAGCACCGAGTCGAGGTGCGCACTAGCCATGACTACGCTGTGCGCGTCGCCGTCGCGCGACTCGGCGATCACGTTGTACTGCACCACCTGCTGCGGCGCGTCGGCGCGCACGCGTGCCGTCGAGCCGGGCTGCGCGAGCGCCGCGCCGTCGGCGAACGACGCGCCGACCACCGGGATCGTGGCGGTCGACGGCGCCAGCGTTCCGACGATCAGCGGCTCGCGCTCGGGCGTGTTGCCCTGGTTGAAGATGATCACCGCCGACGCGCCGGCCGCCTGCGCGTTCAACGCCTTCGCGGCGAAGGTGCAGGTGCCGCGCTGCACCAGCGCGATGTGGCCGGCCGGGAAGCCGGCGAAGTCGGCCGCCTCGCAGCCGCTGGTGCTGGCGCGCGGCGGTGCGAGGTTGACGTCGACCGCCGTGACGGCGGCGCTCACGTCGCCGAAGGCGCTGCCGGTGAAGGTGCCCGACTCGTAGGTCGCCGCGACGGGCGTGAACTGCTGCAGCAGCGGCAGCGGCACGTAGGTGAACGGGAACTCGTTCAAGGTCACGACATAGCCGGCGGCCGTCATCTGCCCGACGATGTATTGCACGCTCTGGTCGTAGCCCGTCGTGCCGGCCGCGCGCACGCCGCCGTTGGCGTCGGCAATCGCCTGCAACGCGGCCTGGTGGCGCCGCACGCCCGCCAGCGTGACGCACTGCTGCAGCTTGGCGTGCGTGTTGTTGACGCGCGTGTCGCACGACGCGCTGGACGCGCCCTGCGCCTGCAGGCGATCGTCGCCGGCATCGTCACTGCCGCCGCCGCCGCAGGCGGCGACCACGAGCGCGGCGCCGATCGCCAGCGCGAACACACCGATCGCGCGCGGGGTGCCGCGCGCATGCAAGGCGGGATTCATGTCGCTCCTCTCGCGGGCCTTCGGGCCCTTGTGGTGCGTCGATCGCGCCGCAGCGCTGGGCCGCGGCGCGGCAAGGTCCGTCGCGGTGGCGGCGGACGGCGCAGCTTGCGCCGCCGTGCGGAGCGCCGCCAGCCCCAAGAACTTGGGAGGGGGTTTGTTGGGAGCGAAAAGTGGCGCGGGGGCGCTACGGGCGGGCGGTGTGTCGAAGTCTGAGGCCAGTGCGGTCGGGTTCTAGGTTGGGTCCGACGCAGTGCTTCGACCAATCGACTCTGAGCGCCGCGGCCATGACCTGCGTCGTGAGTTGCCCGACACGCGATCGGTCAGTGTGGCATCGGCGATCGGCACTGCCGTTGCGGTCGGGCCGCGCGCGGAGCCGGGGTTGTGAGTGATTGGCGCGTCGACTCCTGTAGCACGGGTGAAAGTCGGCAGCGCAGCAGTTGCGTCAGCCCGCGCCAGCACGCGCTCTGACCGCTTCCGGCCAGCTGCAGTCATAGCTGAAGGACAGCATCCGGGCATCCCGTTTCGCAGCTAGCGACAGCCCAAGGGCATGCTCGCATGTCACGCAGTCGCAGAACGGCAACCCCGACATTGCCGTTGGCCGCAAGGTCGAGCGCTTGACATGGATGTGACGGCGGCGACGACTGCGTCGCTCCCGCTGGCCTCGACATAGAACGGACAGTCGCTGCGAGACAGCGGGCTCAGGCGCTGCTTCGATCATTCGGAGGCGCGGCTTGGTCGCTAGCAAGATGCTGGAGCACGTCGGCAGTAACCGCCACCGTTTGCTTAACCAACATCTCTCGCGGCACCTGAAGCCGCCAGTGGAGCGCAGCCAGCAAGGGGATGTAAGGAAGCCTGAACTGGTACCAGGAGGAGTCTTCGATGCTCCGCACAGCCGCGAGCGGCTTCGCCATGCGAGCAAGAAACTCAGCCGGGTTCACAGGCACATTGAGCACGCCTTCCCCAACCCCGTGGGCGTGAAGCGCGACAGGGTCAGCGACCAGGCCGTCGTACCCGGCGTCGGCGCTCCAGAAGTTCAGCGTGGTCTTCGGCATGGCCGGTATGACCTCATCGCGAATGTGCGTGTATGCGTCCCGCATGCCGAGTGCTGCGGACCATAGCAGCAGCATCGGCACGAGCGTGGATGTTGAGATGAACTGCTCATCCAATTCCTCATAGCCGTGGCGAATGGCGAGCGCTTCCTCGAAGGGCGCGGTCAACGGCCAGTACTTGCCCTTCTTGGCCACGAACGCAAGACGCACAACCAGCTGGGTGATCCACTCGCGCGCCTCGGCGGCTTGATTGCCGATTAGGAGCAACAGCAGGGCGGCGTGAATGTCGATTGAGTTTCGGTCGTATGGTGGCGACTGCGTGCAGCTGTGGCTCTTTAGCAAAGCTCGCACGCGATTGATGTACACGCCCGCAAGACCTTCGGCCATCGGATTGTCCGAGATCGTGGCATACAGGGCCCACGTGATTCCCTGGACCCCCAGCCTGCCGAGTTCAACAAATGCGGCGTCGCTGACCAAGAGGCTGTCCGGCAGCGCATGCGCCAGGGCATCTTTGGTCACGTAGTACGGTTGCATCGCCTCGTGGTAGCCCTCGCCGATAGCGGCCATCTGAGACACCAGTTCCGCGAATTCGCGCGCGATGGTTCCGCTGCCGCTCTTCATCTCGGCGTGCAGTCCGGCCCAGACGCAAAGCACGGCGTACTCCGCGAGGCGATACGGCGCCAGCATGTTGCCCTCGTTCAGCGCCCATACCTGCAGGATGCTGAGCGCCGTACGAATGCCGCGAAGTGCCGTCAGCTGACGCTTCTTTCGCGCCGCATCGGCTCTCGCAGGTTGCTTGGCGAAGGTCACGAGGTCGTCAAAGAGAGCGCGGCCGACGGCAATGCACAGCTCCGGGGACGACACGTTTGCGAGCATGCGGCGCAGGAGCGCCCGGTTGCCGGCGGGCAGGATGTGTTCATCGAGCACGTACCGCTCGGTCCATGCCGCCAGCGTTGAGCCGTTGACCGTCTCGGCATTCACGCCATGATCTTTCGACCAGCGAGCGAGGAACGAAGCGATTGTCTGGTTCAGCGCGGCGTTGAAGTCGCCGTTGGTGACGATCAAGAGCTTCTTTGGAAGGCCCGCGTGTTGAGGC
The DNA here is from genome assembly GCA_964517545.1 of uncultured Burkholderiaceae bacterium. Lineage (GTDB taxonomy): Bacteria > Pseudomonadota > Gammaproteobacteria > Burkholderiales > Burkholderiaceae_C > CAZFET01. The sequence continues at coordinate 18,392 of CAZFET010000012.1, read as the reverse complement.
GCCACGTGGCTTTGCAGATAGACATCGCCAACATCGTCAATCGATTGACGGACCGACTGTGGGCCCGAATTCCAGTCCTGCCGGCCGATGTCGCCGCACTTGACCAGCCAGAGAAACAGCTTTCGGACGCCGTCTTCGTCGCGCCCAACCGAGCAGATGTCCACGCCGTACTGTCGCGGCCCCTTCTGCGCTCGGTACACGACCTCATGCCCCATCGCCGACATGAGCAAGGGCAGATACACGTCAAGCTCGCCTTCCTCGCGCATCAGCCCAAGAAAATCTTCCAGCAGCAGGCGAAGGCTATCTGTCATCGACTTGCGGCCAATTGCTTGGCTCTCGCGAGCATCCCGCCCACGGGGTCCGACAACTCGGACGATGGCAGTTCCATCGAGTGGCTGCTTGCCTGCATGTCAAAGACCTGGGGTTCCGAGTCCGCCGTGTGTGAGGTGAAGCGCTGACCCTGGGCAACGTGCACGCTGGTGAAAAGCCCGGCGAACACGGATCGCTCCCCGGCCGTGCGCATGATGTCGCGATTGATTCTTTGCCGCATGGCGCGCAGCGCGTGCAGCTGACCATCCGTCGGACGAAGCTCCTTGCGCGGCGGCAGGCGCTTGAGTACCCGTTGCCACTTCAGCGCGTTGGCGTAGACGCCTCGGTAGACAGCGGCAAACGGTTCGGTTCGGCGCGTCGTCTTGGTTCGCTCCCGCAGGAATTCTGCCGTCGCGCCCGGGTATTCCGCGAACGCTGCGTTGAGCATCTGGGCCGCCAGCTCAAGGCCATGCGGTTGTAGCGCAGGCCTTTCAGCGAGGTCCGCGATGAACCTGCACAGAACGGGTCCATCATGGGTCAGCGCCAATAGACGGCGCGCTGCAACGACCTTACGCGCCGTCGGCGCCGCGGTGAACAGGTCGGCATCAAGCCCGACCGGTGCCTGCTGCGCTGAGCAACGGGACAGCAGGCTGCGAACCGCAGCGAATGTCGTGCCCTCATCCACGAGCCAGCGCGTCAGCAGCCAAGTGAAGTCGCTCTGCTTTTCGCCCAGGCCACTGAATATTCCGGGCAGGCGCTCAGCTACGTCCGTTTCTGCTGCACCCAGCTTTGCTATGCAGTGCAGTACCGTCGCACGAAGGCCTTCACGATAGAGAAGCGCCTGGATCCCGGAGTCGACCGATCGGCGCACTTCGTCGTTGGCAAGCGCCAGTCCGAGCAAGTGGTCGACGAGCTGGTCAAGTGGAATGGCAGTAGCGCCAACGGTCGTGGCTGAGACTTGATACATCGCGTTCGACATCGCGACAACGGCGTCCACCTCCGCGGCTATGACCGCCGTGTGCAGTGCGTTCATCGCGGCGGCCGACCAGTCCATGATGGCGGTCAGTGCCACCCAGATATCCGGACCATTTGATTGCACGCCAGCGAGCAGCGAAGCTGTCAGCTCCGCTTCTTTCGGACTCAGCAAGGCCAGGACCTTGGGGTCCTTCGCGGGTATGAACTGCAGCAGCGTCGCCAGCAGGGCAGTGTCCGAATCGGCGCGGGTTGCCAATGCAAGCGCGAAACGGGCTGCTTGCTCGGGGACGGCAGCAGAGAACGCAGCGGCCCACACGCGTGTCGCCCCGTCGCCGCGTAGGTCACCTCTGCGGAGAACGTCGCCCAGCTGCGTGCCGAGGTCCGCGCTGAAGGAGATGTGCGGTTGCAGTTGCAGTGCCACGCCATGTCGAAACGACGGCCCGGGCCGGTTGGCGAACTCCAGGAATCGCACGGCGTCCTCCAACCCAAGGTGTTCGAGCTGCTCGACTGCCGGCATTAGCTTGCGCAGCGCCAACGTCACACCCTGCTCGGGCCAGGCGAGCAGCCGCTCCAAGATGTCGATGCGAGAAGGGTGCGCCCGCGCAAGTACGGGCCAAACCGTCCCCTTGCCACGGGCCTTTTCGAACTCGCCGACGAGCTTGACGTATTCCTCCCAGGCCCCCGTTCCGAGGGCCTCCAACAGAGCACCAACCTTGTCGTCGTCAATCATTCGCTAGATGGTGATCTTGCTGCGCCTTCCGTCGTGACCACGTCGGCCTACGAGGTGGGGGCAGTGGGCTGCGGAGATTGTCGCGCAGGTGTGCCAGACGATGCGCGCCACACAACGCAGACGTGACGGTTCAGCAGTGTTCGCGATGCCAAGGTCGCGGCGCTCGCCAACCAGGTTGCCCCTAGGCCCATTTCAGCCTGGAGATCGGCCGCTTGAATGACAGCAGTGTGGCACCGAGTCACGATTACTTGAGTTCAGCTATGGGTCGAGAGCTGTCCGAGCGCACAGCTCACCGAAGGTCGGCTCTCAGTCTCTGGCGTTCACCTGCCCCAACCCACCCGCCACCCCTACCCCGCATGCCCCTCCGCCGCCAGCGGCTCCGGCTTCGACCTCAGCGCCCACACCACGCCCACCACCAGCAACGCGATGCCGGCCAGCGCGGCGGGTTGGGGCACTGATCCGCGCAGCGCGAACGCGTAGGCCAGCGCGGCGAGGGTCTCGAAGACGATGAGCTGGCCGGCCAGGGTGGTGGGCAGGCGCTGGCTCGCCTCGTTCCAGCACAGGGTGCCGAGCCACGACGCGAGCAGGCCGATGGCGAGCATGAGGCCGATGAATTCCATCGGGCGCGGGCCGAAGGGCATGTCGAACGTGGCGCCCTGCGGCGTCGTGGCGAAGCCGCCGCCGGCGGCGGCGCCCCACGCGCTCCAGGCCCACGCGGCGGCGTAGCCGGCCAGCGCGAGCGGCAAGGTGGCCACGCCTTGCGCGGTGGCCCAGGTGCGCGGGCTGCGGTCGGCGTGCGCGCGCAGCCAGTCGGCATTGCGGATGGGGTACCACGTCCAGCACGCGACGGCGCCCACGGCCTGCAGCGCGCCGCCGGCGTAGCGGCCGGCGTCCAGGCTGCCGGCGGCGCGCAGGTGCTCGAGCTCGACACTGTTGACGAGCGCGATGCCGGCGCCGATGAGCAGCAGCGACGGCGCGAGCCGCCGCCACGGCAGCCGGCCGTCGCGCCGCGCGTCGCGCAGGTTGGAGGTGATCGCGATCACCACCGGCAAGGTGCCGATGATCATGGTGGGCAGCGGCCCGCCCGCGCGCTGGATGCTCGACGCGAGGAACAGGTAGTACACGACGTTGCCCACCAGCGCGAGCTTCAGCGCCTCCATCCAGTCGGCGCGCGTCAGGGTGGGCAGCAGCAGCGGCGCCACGAACACCAGGCCCCACATCAGGCCGGCGGCCAGCGCGAAGAGAGTGCCGATCCACATGAGGGCCGCGAGTATCGCGCGGCCTCCGGCACGGCGGACTACTCGGCGCGGGCCACGTTCTGCGGCGGCAGCTTCCACGCGCCGCTGCGGATCTCGGCGTGCGTGAGGCGCCGCACTTCCACGCGGCCGATGCCGCGAATGCCCAGCCGCCGCGCCGCCGCGAGGCTCAGGTCGATCACGCGGCCGGCCACGAAGGGCCCGCGGTCGTTGACGCGCACCACCACCTGCCGGCCGTTGGCCGGGTTGCGCACGACGGCGTAGCTCGGCAGCGGCATGGTCTTGTGCGCGGCGGTCATGCGGTGCATGTCGTACACCTCGCCGGTGGCGGTGCGCCGGCCGTGGAAGGGCCGGCCGTACCACGAGGCGATGCCGGTCTCGACGATGGGCACGTCGTCGTCTTCGGGCACGTAGCTCTCGCCGCGGATCTCGTACGGGTGGTTGGGCGGGCCCTGGCGGATGCGCTCCACGCGCGGCACGGCGTCGGGCGCCGGTGGCGGTGTCGCGGGCTTGGCCGCCTGTTGCGGCGGCGGCGTGGCCGGTGCCGCCGTGGTGGGCGGCGCCGGCCTGGCGGCGCCCGGCCCGCGCTCTTCCACCGGTGCCGACTCGGCGCCCGCGGGCAGGCGCAGCGAGCCGCAACCGGCGAGGCCCAGCACGAGCAGGCCGCCGATCACGAGTCCGGTGGTGCGGGCCCAGGCGTCGCAGGCGGTCGGCGGCTGCGACGGCAGGTCGGTGGTCGCGTCCATGGCCGTGGTTGTCGGCGCAGGCGCGGCGCGGCGCGCGTTTCCGGAGGTGACTTCGGTGAGCCGCGTGACGGATGCCCGGCACATGGCGCGCGCGTGCGCGGCCGGCGCGCCGCAGATGGCAACCGGCGGTATCGGCGGCGGCGGCATCGTCGGTGTTTGCGCGGGCGTCCGCACGGGTGTCTGCGCGGGTGTCTGCGGCACCGCCGCTCGGGAAAGCTCCGCCTCGGCGCGGCCGCGCGCGCTGGCTATGCTCGGCCTCGACAAGGAGTGTTCGCATGGCCCATCTGCTCGCCCTCGACCAGGGCACGTCCAGCTCGCGCGCCATCGTCTTCCGCGACGACGGCAGCATCGTCGCGATGGCGCAGCGCGAGTTCCGCCAGATCTATCCGCAGCCCGGCTGGGTGGAGCACGACGCCGACGAGATCTGGGAGTCGCAGCTCGCGGTGGCGCGCGAGGCGCTGGCGAAGTCGGGCCTCGGCGCGAAGGACATCGCGGCGCTGGGCATCACCAACCAGCGCGAGACCACGGTGCTGTGGAACCGCCGCAGCGGCCGGCCGGTGCACCACGCCATCGTGTGGCAGGACCGCCGCACCGAGCCGCTGTGCGCGCAGCTGCGCGAGGCCGGGCTGGCCGACGCGGTGCGCCGCTCGACCGGCCTCGTGATCGACCCGTACTTCTCGGGCACCAAGCTGCGCTGGCTGCTCGACCACGTGAGCGGCGCGCACCTCGCCGCGGCGCAGGGCGAGCTGGCCTTCGGCACGGTGGACGCGTGGCTGCTGTGGAAGCTGACCGGCGGGCGCGTGCACGCCACCGACGTGAGCAACGCGTCGCGCACGATGCTGTTCGACATCCGCCACAACGTGGGGGACCACGGGCTGCGGAAGGCGCTGCACGTGCCCGACAGCGTGCTGCCGCAGGTGCATCCGTCGAGCCACGTGTACGGCGAGTGCGACGCGTCGCTGTTCGGCGCGCCGATCCCGATCGCGGGCATCGCGGGCGACCAGCAGAGCGCGCTGTTCGGCCAGGCCTGCTTCAAGGCCGGGCTGGCGAAGAACACCTACGGCACCGGCTGCTTCCTGCTGATGCACACCGGCACTCAGCTGCGCACGTCGACCAAGGGCCTCATCGCCACCGCCGCCGCGCAGCCCGGCGCCACGCCGGAGTACGCGCTCGAAGGCAGCGTGTTCATCGGCGGCGCGGTGGTGCAGTGGCTGCGCGACGGGCTGCGCGCCATCCAGGGCAGCGGCGAGGTGCAGTCGCTCGCCGAGAGCGTGCCCGACTCGGGCGGCGTGATGTTCGTGCCGGCCTTCACCGGCCTGGGCGCGCCGTACTGGAAGCCCGACGCGCGCGGCGCGATCGTCGGCCTGTCGCGCGGCAGCACCGTGGCGCACATCGCGCGCGCGGCGCTGGAGAGCATCGCCTTCCAGAGCGCCGCGCTGCTGCAGGCCATGGCGCACGAGGCGCCGGTCACCGAGCTGCGGGTCGACGGCGGCGCGAGCGTCAACGACCTGCTCATGCAGTTCCAGGCCGACTTGCTCGGCATCCCGGTCGTGCGGCCCAAGGTGGTGGAGACCACGGCGCTCGGCGCGGCCTACCTCGCGGGTCTGGCCACCGGTGTGTACGAGAGCCTCGACGAGCTCGGCCGGCAGTGGCAGGCCGAGCGCCGCTTCATGCCCACCATGTCGCGCGAGCGCGCCGCCGAGCTCATGGCGAACTGGGAGCGCGCGGTGCGGCAGGCGGTGGCGCCGTGAGCAGGGCCAGCCCCACCCACGCGATCCGCTGGTTCGAGATTCCCGCGCTCGACCTCGAGCGCGCGCAGCGCTTCTACGAGGCCGTGCTCGGCACCTCCTTGCGCCGCGAGCGCCTCGGCAGCGAGACGATGGCGATCTTTGCGTCGGCCGGCGGCGTGTCGGGCTGCGTCGCGCAAGGCGCCGAGCAGTCGGCACCGTCGGCGGCCGGCACGCGCGTGTACCTCGACGCCGGCCCGTCGCTCGACGACGCGCTGCGCCGCGTGGCGCCGGCCGGCGGCCGCATCGCCACGCCGCGCACCGCGCTGCCGCCGGGCATGGGCTTCTTCGCGCACGTGATCGACACCGAAGGCAACCTCGTCGGGCTGCACGCGATGGCGTGAGGGGTCGGGCCGCTCGGCTCAGGCATCACGCAGCGCCAGCAGCGCGTCGCGCCAGTGCGCCGTCATCACGCCGTCGCGCTCGGCGCAGCTCGCCACGGTGCTGGCGTGCCCGTCGGCGTGCGACACGTCGCGGTCGTACCGCGCCGGGTAGGCGCCGGCGACGATCCACTCGTCCAGGCCGATGCGCGCGGCGCGACCGGCGAGGCTCTGGCCGACCGCCGCCGAGACGAGCAGGTTCTGCGAGCCCGTGAGCACGCAGCGGCCGGGGCGCGGGGCGGGCGCGACAATCGCGGCCATCGCCACGCCGCCCGCCCCGCCATGCTCGTCCTGCACCACTACCCGTCCACCGCGAGCATGATCCCGCACATCGTGCTCGAGGAGCTGCGCGTGCCGTACCGGCTGGAGTTCGTCGACCGCACGCGCGACGAGCACAAGGCGCCGGCCTACCTGAGGCTCAATCCGAACGGGCTGATCCCGGTGCTGCAGGACGGCGAGCTGGTGCTGTACGAGACGGCGGCGATCTGCCTGCACCTGGCCGACAC
>CAZFET010000012.1:0-11693 GCA_964517545.1 uncultured Burkholderiaceae bacterium | reverse complement strand
TTCTACAAGTGGCTGTCGTGGCTCAGCACGACCTTGCAGCCGGCGCTGATCGCGTACTTCTACCCGGACCGCTGGGTCGACGCCGGTAACGCCGACGGCGCCGCGCAGGTGCGGCGGCACGCGCAGGCGCGCGTGGGCGCGCTGCTCGAGCAGATGGATGCGCAGCTCGCGTCGCACGGCGAGCCGTGGCTGCTCGGTGCCGACCACGGCGTGGTCGACGCCTACGCCTTCACCCTGTGCCGCTGGACGCGCCACTTCCAGGGCGAGGCCGCCGCGCCGGCGCGCACGCGGCCGCACCTGGGGCCTTACCTGCAGCGCGTGTTCGACCGGCCGGCGGTGCGGCGCGTGTTCGAGCAGCAGGCGCTGCCGGCGCCGTACTTCTGACCGGCCGTCGCGGCTCGTCGCAGCCGGCCCGCGTCGCACGCCGCTGGCCGTCGCGCAGGCGCGCCATCGAGCACTCCGGAACCGACGACACCCCGATCACCGTTCGGGCAGAGCTCGTCGAAGCCCTCGCGACGATGGTGGTGGGGCTTCGACAGGCTCGGCCCGAACGGATGGTGGGGCTCAGCCCGAACGGGCGGTGTGACTGTCGCGCGATGGAAAGCTCAACTACGCGTCTGCACGCCGGCCAGCCAGTGCCGCGCCACGGCCTCGCGCGTGGCGATCCACACGTCGGCGCCGGCGCGTGCGAGGCGCTCGAACACCGCGTCGAGTCCGCCGATGCGCGCGGGGCGGCCGATGATGCGCGTGTGCAGGCCGATGGTCAGCAGCCGCGGCGCGCGGCGCGACTCGTGCAGCAAGGTGTCGAGGGCATCGCCCACGTAGCCTGCGAAGTCGGCCGCGCGCACGAAGCCGCCGTGGTCGAAGAAGCGCATGTCGTTGGTGTCGAAGGCGTAGGGCAGCACCACGTGCGGCGCGCCGTCGCCCAGCGCCAGCAGGAACGGCAGGTCGTCGCCGTAGTCGTCGCTGTCGTACAGGAAGCCGGCCTCGCGCAGCAGCCGCCGCGTCGCGCCGGAGCGTGACGACTTGCAGTGCCAGCCCGCGGGCGCGCGGCCGCAGTGGCGGCGGATCGCATCGACGGTGCGCGCGATCGCGTCGCGCTCGTCGGCTTCGCTCATGTGCACGGGCGACTCCCAGCGCCAGCCGTGCGCGCAGGGCTCGAAGCCGAGCCGGCGCACGTCGTCGCCCACCCACGGCGTGCAGTCGAGCGCGCGGCCGCACACGTTGAGCGTGAGCGGCCAGCCGGCGTCGACGAAGCGCTGCACGATGCGCCGGTAGCCGGCGCGCGCGCCGTACTCGAAGTGCGTCTCCATGCAGAAGTCGCGCGACCCGTCGATGCGGTGCGTGACCTCGTGCACCGCTTCGTTGTGCGGGTCGCCGGCCGCGACGTTGAACTCGGCGCCCTCCTCGATGTTGAGCACGAAGGTGACGGCGAGCCCGGCCCCGCCGGGCCAGCGCAGCGCGGGATCGGGGCGCGGCGCGAAGCGGCGCGCGTTCGCGGCGGCGTCGAGCGCGGCGATTGGATCGATGGCGGTCATGACAGTGCTGAAGTGCGGCGGGCTCGATGCGCGTGCGCGGCGCGACCACAATCGCCGACGATGCACGCGACGACGAAGAGCCCATGACGATGAACGATGCGAACCCGCCGCAGCGCGTGCGGCCGGTGGCGGATGGGACCACGGACGCCGCGGTGGACGCCGTGGTGCACGCGCTGGTGCGCGCGCGCCGCGACGGCACGCCGGCCTGCGCGCGCGTGGCCGACTCGCTGCGCGACGCGGACGACGCCTACGCGGTGCAGGACCGCGTGGCGCAGGCGCTGGGCTGGTTCGCCGACGGCGCGCCGCGCTGGTGGAAGTCGGGCGGCGCCTCGCGCGAGTCGGTGCAGACGCACGCACCGCTGCCGCCGGCCGGCGTGTGGGCGAGCCCCGTGTCGCGCGAGCGCTGCGCCGCGGCGGCGCGCGACGGCACCTGCGTGCCGCGCCTGCGCGGCATCGAGGCCGAGATCGCGCTGCGCCTCGGGCGCGACGTCGACGCGCAGGTCGCCGCGCGGCTCGACCCCGACGGCGCGCGCGCGCTGGTCGACGCGATGGCGGTGACGATCGAGATCGTCGAGTCGCGCTGGAGCGAGGCGCTCGACGCGGGCGCGCTGGCCAAGCTGGCCGACCTGCAGTCGCACGGCGCGCTGGTGGTCGGCGCGTGGCGGCCGTTCGACGCGGGCCGCGACTGGTCGGCGCAGGTCTGCCGCGTCGCGCTCGGCGACGCGCCCGTGCTCGAGTTCCGCGGCACGCACTCGATGCGCGACCCGGCCTGGGTGCTGCCCGCGTGGCTGCGCCATGCCACGCGTCACGGCGCGGTGCTGCGCGCCGGCACGGTGGTGACCACCGGCACCTGGTGCGGCCTGCCGCTGGCGAAGGCGGGCGACCTGGTGCGCGCCGAGTTCCCCGGCATCGGCGAAGCGGTGGTCGCGCTCGATCACGGATCGAGCGGCGGCCAGCGGTGCGCCCACGGCGCGGCCGCCTCGTAGGCCTCGCCGAGGTCGAGCAGGCGCGCGTCGGACCCGTAGGCGCCGATGAGCTGCAGGCCGATCGGCAGGCCCTCGCGCGACGGGGCGCACGGCAGCGCGAGGCCGGGCAGCCCGGCGGCGTTGACCCAGCCGGTGTAGACCGCGTGGCCGCGCGGGCCGACGCTGCGGCCGTCGATGAGCGGCGGATACGCCTCGGCGGCCGGCCACGGCAGCGCCGCCGCCGACGGCATGACGATCACGTCGACGCGCTCGAACAGCGCCGCGCTCTCGCGCCGCAGCGCCTTCACGCGCTCGACGATCCGCCACAGCCGCGTGGCCGGCAGCCGGCGTCCCGCCTCGGCCATGTCGAGGTACTTCTGCGAGGCCTGCGCGGCCCACTCGGGGTGGCGCTCGAACATCGCGGCCAGCCCGATCTGGCCGACCTGCGGCCAGGCCTCGGTGAAGAACTCGAGGTCCAGCGGCAGCGCGCTCGCCTCGACGCGATGGCCGAGCGATTCGAGCACGCGCACCGCGCCGCTCACGCTGGCGGCGATCTGCGGGTCGAGCGGCGCCGCGCCGAAGCGCTCGACGTACAGCAGGCGCAGCGGCGCGTCGGCGAAGCGCTCGGCCGCGTGCGCCGCCGCGAGCGACGAGCGGTCGCCCGCGGCGGGGCCGCGCAGCGCGTCGAACAGCAGCCGCGCATCGGCCACGGTGCACGCGAGCAGGCCGATCACCTCGAAGTCCAGCAGCAAGCTGGGCAGCACGTGCTCGCGCGGCCACGCCGACAGGCTGGGCTTGAGGCCCACGATGCCGGTGTGCGAGGCCGGCCGGCGGATCGAGCCGCCGCCGTCCTGGCCCACGGCCAGCGGCGCGATGCCCGACGCCACCGCGGCCACCGCGCCGCCGCTCGATCCGCCCGGCGTCAGCTGCGGCGCCCACGGATTGACCGTGACGCCGAACAGCGGGTTGGCGGTGTAGCCCTCGAGCGCGAACTCCGGCACGTTGGTCTTGCCGACGATGAGCGCGCCGCCGGCGCGCGCGCGAGCCACGGCGAGCTCGTCGTGGCCGGTCGTGTGCCCGCGCAGCGCGCGCGTGCCCCAGGTGGTGGGCTGGTCGGCGGTGTACAGGCTGTCCTTCACCGTGATCGGGATGCCGTCGAGCGCCGACAGCGGCTCGCCGCGCGCGTGGCGCTGCGCCGAAGCCTCGGCTTCGGCGAGCAGCACGCGCTCGTCGCGCCGCGCGGTCACGGCGTTGAGCCGCGGGTTCACCGCGTCGAGCCGCGCCAGCACCGCGCGCAGCACCTCGGGCGGCGCGAGGCGGCGCTCGCGGTAGCGCCGCCGCAGCTCCACGGCCGGCAGGCGCCAGAGATCGTCGTGCGTCGTCACGGTCGGGGCCTCACATCTTCGACGGCAGCCAGGTGGCGATGGACGGGAAGGCCATCAGCAGCAAGGTGAACGCGATCATGATGAGCACGTACGGGAACGCACCGACCATCGCGTCGCGGATGCCGCCCTTGTCGGGCCGGATGCCGTGCACCACGAACAGGTTCATGCCCACCGGCGGCGTGATCAGCCCGAGCTCGCACATCAGCACGATGAAGATGCCGTACCAGACCGGGTCGATGCCCACGGCCATCGCGATCGGGAAGGTGATCGGGATCGTCGCCACCATCATCGACAGCACGTCCATGAACATGCCGAGCGCGAAGTAGAAGACGATCAGCACCAGCAGCAGCTCGGTGGCGCTGAGCCCGAACGACGTGACCCAGCGCGTCATCGCGTCGGCCACGCCGGTCAGGCTGATCGCGAGGTTGAGGATGAACGCGGCGGTGATGATGAGCAGGATCATCCCCGTGGTCTTGGCGGTCTGCACGAAGCAGTGCTGCAGCAGGGTCCAGGTGAGCTTGCGGCTGTGCAGCGTAAAGACCAGCGAGGCCACCACGCCCAGCGCGGCCGACTCGGTGGTGGTCGCGACGCCGCTGTACAGGCTGCCCATCACGATGAAGAACACCACCGCCGGCGGGATCAGGTCCTTCAGCAGGCGCAGCCGCACGCCCAGCGGCACGCGCTCCTCGCGCAGCGTCGTGCCGGTGGCCAGCGCGTACACGAGGATGAAGACCATGAAGAAGCCGGTGAGCAGCAGGCCGGGGATCACGCCGGCCATGAACAGCTTGCCGATCGAGGTGTCGGTGAGCGAGCCGTAGACGATCATGTTCACCGACCGCCGGATCAGGATGCCCAGGGTGCCGCCGGCCGCGATGGAGCCGAGCGACAGGTGCATCGTGCAGCGACGGCAGCGCGACCGTGCCGATGGTGGCGGCGGTGGCCACCGACGAGCCCGAGGTGGCCGCGAACAGCGCGCTGCAGCCCACGTTGGTGTGCAGCAGACCGCCGGGCAGCCGGCCCAGCCACGCCGCCATGGCGCCGAACATGCGGTCGGCGATGCCCGAGCGCAGCAGCAGCTCGCCCATCAGCACGAACAGCGGGATCGCGGTCAGCAGGTTGTCGTTGTGCACGCCCCAGACCACCGGCGCGATCGAGTCGATGAAGGGCATGCCGTAGGCGAGCAGCCCGCCGACGATGCCGACCGCCGCCATCGCCACCGCGATGGGCACGCCGATCAGCATCATGCCGAGCATCGCCGCGAAGGCGATCGAGATGTAGGTGACGTTCATGCGCGGGCTCCATCGGCGGCGGCCGGGGCGGCGGCGGGCAGGTCGCCCTCGCCGGAGCGGGCCTTCAGGTCCTCGAGTTCCTCGGCCACTTCCTCGCGCGTGGTGCGCGGGCCGAATTCATGGTCGAGCTCGGACGTGCGGCGGCCGAAGAACAGCCAGCTCGCGCGCGCCGCGTAGCCCAGCGCCAGCAGCGCGAACACCACCAGCCCGAACAGCCACGCGCCCTGCGGATAGACCAGCGGCGTGGCCCAGGGCGTCTGCGACACGCTCTGGTAGGCCAGCGAGTCCTGGATCACGAAGCGCGCGAGCCACGCCATCAGCAGCGCGAAGGCCGCGAGGCACACGATCGACAGCCAGTTCAGCGCCGACTGCAGCCCGTGCGGCAGCCGGTCGTGGAAGACGTCGACGCGGATGTGCGCGCGGCCCATCAGCGCCAGGCTGAAGGCGATGGTGGCGCCGAAGGCCAGCGCGTAGCCGCCCAGCTCGTCGGCGCCTTGCAGCGAGACGTTGAAGACCTTGCGGATCACGGTCTCGACCGCGACCACGAGCGACAAGGCCGTGAAGATGAGGCCGAACAGGGTGCCCAGCCAGCGTTCGATGGAGTCTTTCATCACTTGCTCCTTGCGAGGCGCGCAGGCACCCGGCGGTGGCCCGTCAGGTCGCGGCCGGCGCCGTCACTGGATGCCGATGGCCTTGCCGACGGTCTTTCTCCAGGCGTCGGAGCAGCCCGGGTTGGCCTTGTCGCAGATCTCGGCCCAGGTCGGCAACGAGATGCTCGCCACCGCCTTGCGCACGACCTCGATGTCGGACGGCTTGACCGGCACGTCGACCAGCTTGAACTTCTTGCCGGTGGTGCACGGGTCCTTGCCGGCGTTGCAGTTCAGCGCGTCCTGCGTCAGCTCCTTCGAGTAGACCCAGATGTCGTCGGTCAGCGTCTTGAAGGCGGCCTGCATCCTGGTCTTCTGCTCGGGGCTCAGGCGGTTCCACGCCTTCAAGGTGATGGCATAGCCGTTGAGCGCCATCTGAAAGCCCAGCGGGTACTGGTGCGTGGTGACCTCGGGCCAGTTCGATGAGTTGGCCGAGCTCGGGCCGGTGATCGCGCAGTCCACCACGCCCAGCGACAGCGACTGGTGCACCTCGGTGAACGCCAGCGGCACCGGCGTGCCGCCCACCGACTCGATGAACTTCGCGAGGTTCTGGTCGTACACGCGCACCTTCATGCCCTTGAGGTCGGACAGCTGCGTGAGCGGCTTCTTGCAGAACAGGATCTGCGGACCGAACGGCCACACGCCCAGCAGCTTGACCTGGAACTGCTTCTGCAGGCGCTGGTCGAGCGTGTCGAAGTAGGCGTCGTAGACCTTGCGCGCGGTCTCGTAGTCGGGCGAGGCGCCGACCAGGTCCATGCCGAGCAAGGTGGGCTCGTCGCGCGAGTTCTGCGACACGCGCAGCGACACGATGTCGAACAGGCCGGCCTTCATCACGCGCAGCTGCTCCGTGTCCTTGATGCCGAGCTGGTCGATCGGCTTGTAGTCGGCGTCGATCGGCAGGCCGGTGCGCTTGGCGAATTCGTCGAAGAACGGCTTCTCCTTGTTCTTCTGCACCATGCCGGTGGCGGCCGGCTGGCCCACCACCTTGAAGGTGATGCGCTCCTGCGCGGCGGCCGGCGCGGTGACGAGGGCGGCCGCCGCCAGTGCGAGCACGGCGGGGACGATGCGGCGGATGGACTTCATGGAGGTTCTCCTCGGGGTGGAATCGGCGACGGGAAGGGGCGGCGGAGGTTGAGGAACGACTGAGCGGGGTGAAGGGCTGCGAAGCCGATGGGCGTGACGACGTGTGAGGTCACGGACCGCCGCGCGGCGCCCCGCCCGCGAGCAATCGCTCGACGGCCGGCGGCAGCCCGCGATTCGGCTTGGCCGGCGGCGGCGCGAAGCTGCCGCGGCGCGCGCGGCCCGGCTGCAGCGCGACCAGCGACTCGGCATGGCGCACCGCGCTGGACACGCCGTCGACGGCGGGCACCGGCAGGCGGCCGCGCAGGCTGCGCGCCAGGCCGGCCAGCGGCGCGCCGGCGAGCACGATGACGTCGGCGCCGTCGTCGGCCACGCAGCGCTCGGCCAGCGCGATCAGGCGCTCGCCCTGGTCGGCCTGCACGCTGCCGATGTCGGCCAGCGCTTCGTCGAGGCCGCGGATGCTCGCGAGCCGCGACTCGAGGCCGTACGACTGCACGGTCTCGCGGTACCACGCGCGGATGCGCTGCGAGATCGCGACGATGGAAAAGCGCTGGCCCAGCAGGCAGGCGCTGGCGAGCGCCGCCTCGGTGAGCCCGGTCACCGGGCACGGCAGCGCCTCGCGCAGGCCGCCGAGGCCGGGGTCGCCGAAGGCGGCGAGCACCACCGCATCGAAGCGCTCGTGGTGCTCGGCGGCGAGCTGCGCGGCCGCGTAGGCGCCGATCAGCGCCTCGAAGCGCGTCTCGATGTAGGCCACGCCGAAGGGCGCGGTCAGCACCTCGACCTCGGTGCCGGGCGACGCGCTGCGCTCGGCCTCGGCGCGGATGAGCGCGGTGACGCTGTCCGAGACGTTGGGGTTGAGCAGCAGCAGCTTCATGTCGGCGTCGGCGTCGCGAGGGATCAGCGGCGCGGCAGCAGCGACGGCGCGCCGCAGCTCAGGAAGCGGCCTTGCCCGGCGCGCGGATGGAACGCGCGCCCGTCCCACACCACCTCGCCGCTCGCAAGCGTCATGCCCGGCCAGGCGCGCAGGCGCATCCCCTCGTAGGGCGTGTAGTCGACCGCTTGGTGCAGGCGCTCGTTGGCAATGACCACGTCGCGCTCGTCCCAGATCACCAGGTCGGCGTCGCTGCCGATCGCGATCGTGCCCTTGCGAGGGTGCAGGCCGTAGGCCTTGGCGGGGTCGGTGGCGGTGAGCTCGACGAAGCGGTTGAGCGTCATGCGGCCGGCGAGCACGCCTTCGCTGTACAGCAGCGGCAGGCGCGTCTCGATGCCGGGGATGCCGTTCGGGATGTGGCGGAACGCGACTTCCTCGCCGGCCGGCTTCTTGCCGTCGCTGCCGTCGTAGCGGAACGGCGCGTGGTCGGAGCTGAACACGGTGAACAGGCCGTCGTTCAGGCCGTCCCAGATCACCTCCTGGTTGGCCTTGTCGCGCGGCGGCGGGCTGCACACGCAGCGCGCGCCGAGGTAGCTGTCGTCGAGGCCGAGGTCGGCCGCGGTGAGGAACAGGTACTGCGGGCAGGTCTCGGCGAACACCTTGAGGCCGTGCGCGCGCGCCCAGCGGATCTGCTCGACCGCCTCGCGCCCGGAGACGTGCACGATCAGGATCGGCACGTCGACCAGTTCGGCCAGCGAGATGGCGCGGTGCGTGGCCTCGCGCTCGACGAGCATGGGCCGCGCGTGCGCGTGGAAGCGCGGCGCGGTGCGGCCGGCGGCCTCGAGCTTCTTCGTGAGCCACTCGATGCAGTCGGCGTTCTCGGCGTGGATCATCGCCATCGCGCCGTGCTGCCGCGCGACCGCGAGCACGTCGAGGATCTGGCCGTCGTCGAGCTTCAGGTCGTCGTAGGTCATGTAGATCTTGAACGACGTGTAGCCCTCGCCGATGAGCGCGGGCAGCTCGTCGTTCAGCACCTGCGGCGTCGGGTCGCTGACGATCAGGTGGAAGGCGTAGTCCACGTGCGCCTTGCCTTCGGCGCGGTGGTGGTAGTCCTCCACCGCGGCGCGCAGCGACTGGCCCTTCTCCTGCGCGGCGAACGGGATCACGGTGGTCGTGCCGCCGCAGGCCGCCGCGCGCGTGCCGCTGTCGAAGTCGTCGGCCATGCGCACCGGCGCGGGCATCGGCTGGTCGAGGTGGCAGTGCGCGTCGACGCCGCCGGGCGTGACCACGCGGCCGGCGGCGTCGATCTCGCGCCGGCCGGCCGGCAGCCGCGTGCCGATCTGCACGATGCGGCCGTCGCGCACGCCGAGGTCGGCGTCGAAGGTGTCGCTGGCGGTCGCGACGCGGGCGTTGCGCACCACGAGGTCGAGCTCGGGCGCGGTCATGGCCGGGCCTCCTTGGCGACATCTCGTGCTTCGATTGTCGACAAAACTGGAAGCAGGCCGTCGCACGTCGCGCCGGAGCCGGCGGCCATAGCCGCCCAGGATGCGCCCTGCGCTCCGAGGACGAACGACGAGTGGATCGAGATCATCAGCATGTCGACATAATCGTCGACACGAGTTCTGCCGCATTTAGTGTTAACACTAGTGTCGACAGTTTTGTCGGAAGAGTCAGAATCGAGTCCGCCGGGTCGCCGAAGATGACTGCAGGCCTCGCCGACCGGAGACAACCGCCATGACCCGACCCGTCCGCCTGGGCGTGCTCACGCCTTCGTCGAACACCGCGCTGGAGCCGCTGACCAGCGCGCTGGCCGCCGCCGTGCCCGGCTGCAGCGCGCACTTCTCGCGCTTCAAGGTGACCGAGATCTCGCTGCAGCCGCAGGCGCTGGGGCAGTTCGACGACGCCAAGATCCTCGCGGCGGCGGAGTTGCTCGCGGATGCGAAGGTCGACGTCATCGGCTGGAGCGGCACCTCGTCGGGCTGGCTCGGCTTCGACGCCGACCGCCGGCTGTGCGAGCGCATCACCGAGCGCACCGGCCTCCGCGCCACCACGGCCGTGCTCGCGCTCAACGAGCTGCTCGCGCTGCGCGACGTGAAGCGACTCGCGCTGGTGACGCCGTACACGCCCGACGTGCAGCAGCGCATCGTCGAGCACTACCGCGCGATCGGCATCGAGGTGGTGGCCGAGCGGCACCTCGGCATCTGCGTCAACCACGACTTCGCGCTGGTGGAGCCCGACACCTTGCGCGGCCTGATGCGCGAGGTGGCCGCCGCGCGCCCGCAGGCGATCACGACCTTCTGCACCAACCTGCGCGCGGCGCAGCTGGCCGAGGCCGTCGAGGCCGAGCTCGACGTCGCGCTGCTCGACACGGTGAGCACCACGGTGTGGGGCATGCTGCGCGCGGCCGGCGCCGACCCGTCGGTGGTGCGCGGCTGGGGCCGGCTGTTCGGCTCGCGCTGAGTCCGTCGAGGCACAGGCGCGTGGCTAGAATCTCCCGGCTCCGTCGCGTCGTCGAGCACGAGCCTCCGGCCCGCACGCAGCGGCCGGCCGCGCGCGCCGACGCGTCTCTCGCCGCACTCCAGCCCGCCGACATGCCACGCGCCGCGCGCAAGACGACATCGCACGCCCGACTCGAGCGCGAGAACGCGAACGACGAGATCTACGACCGCATCTACGTCGCGATCCTCGAGCACCGGCTGCATCCCGGCACCAAGCTCGGCGAGGACAAGCTCGCCGGCATCTTCGGCGTCAGCCGCGCGCGCATCCGCGAGGTGCTGGCGCGCCTGGCGCACGAGCAGATCGTCGACCTGTACCCGCAGCGCGGCGCCTTCGTCGCGCGCCCCACGCCCGAGCAGGCGATGGACGTGTTCGAGGCCCGCCGCCTGATCGAGCCGGCCGTGCTGCGCCGCCTGATCGAGACGATGACGCCCGAGAAGGTGGCGCGCCTGCGCCAGCACGAGGAACTCGAGAAGGACGCGCGCCGCCGCGACGACAAGCGCGCCGTGGTGCGGCTGTCCGGCGAGTTCCACCTGCTGCTGGCCGAGCTGGCCGGCAACTCCGCGCTGGCGCGCACGATGCGCGAGCTGTCGACCCTGACCTGCCTGATCATCTTCCTGTACGACGCGCCCACGGCCACGAGCTGCCGCGCCGACGAGCACTCGGAGATCGTCGACGCCATCTCGCGCCGCGACCCGTCGCGCGCCGAGCGCCTGATGATCGAGCACCTCGACCACATCGAGGGCAGCCTGAAGCTGCACGCGTCCACCGAAGAGGTCGACCTCGACGCGGTGTTCCGCAGCTGATGCGGCCGATGCGGCTGCTGCTGCTCAACCCGAACCCCTCGGCGCACATCCCCGAGCGCCTGGCCGCGTCGGCGCGCGCGGCGCTCGACGCCGCCGACGCGCTGAGCGCGCTCACCGCCGCCGAGGGCCCGGCGGTGATCGCCTCGCGCGAACAGGCCGAGGCCGCCGCCGCCACCGTGCTCGCGATGGCGCGCGCGCACGCCGACGGCCACGACGCGGTGGTGCTCGGCGTGTCGCTCGACTGCGGTCTCGCCGCCACGCGCGCCGCGCTCGCACCGCGCGCGCTGCCGGTGATCGGCATGACCGAGGCCGCCTGTCTCGTGGCCTGCACCTGCGGCGACCGTTTCGGGCTGCTGACCCTCGGCCCCGCGATGGCTCCGCTGTATCGCGAGCACGTCGAGTCGCTCGGCCTCGGGTCGCGGCTCGCCGCGGTGGACGCGCCAGCGCTCGAGCGCGCCTTCGCGCCGGGCGGCGCGCGCGTCGAGCCCGAGGTGCTCGACGTGCTGGCCGCGGGCGCGCAGCGCCTGCGCGCGGCCGGCGCCGGCGCGATCGTGCTGGCCGGTGCCGTGCTGTGCGGCTACGCCGAAGCGCTGCGCGAGCGCATCGGCATGCCGGC
>CAZFET010000011.1:21819-22831 GCA_964517545.1 uncultured Burkholderiaceae bacterium | reverse complement strand
GTGCTGCGGCTGCTGCCCTTCGGCGCCTTGCACGACGGGCAGCGCTTTGCGATCGGCGGGCGCGTGGTCGACGCCGACGACCCGCAGCTGCAGGACCTGCTGGCTCAGGCCTACGAGGCGCCGGGCCGGCCGCGCTGCCTGTGCGTGGGCGGCGGCGTCGAGATGTACGTCGCCTTCCATCGCCACTTCCAGATCAAGCGCATGCCCGAGACCGGGGACCGGCACCACCACGCCTGCCCAAGCTACGAGCCGGGGCCTGCGATGTCGGGCCTGGGCGAACTGGTCGGCGAGGCCGTTGTCCAGCTGGATCCGGCACGGGTGGAACTGCACGTGGACTTCCCGTGGGCGCGTGTGCCCGGGCGGGCGGGGGTGAGCCGCGAGCCTGCCGAACCGTCGGAGGTCGGCCGCACCCGTCGCCGGATGAGCCTGCGTGCGCTGATGCACTTCCTGTTCGAGCGGGCCGGCTTCAACCGCTGGTCACCGGCCATGGCCGGGAAGCGCAACCAGGCGGTGCTTCACAAGTACCTGATGCAGGCCGCCGAGGCGATCCATGTGAAGGGCGAGCCGCTGTCGAACCGGCTGTACGTGCCGGAAGCCTTCAGCGAGTCCGTGAAGGCCGAGCAGGCCGAACGGCGGCGTGCGAAGTTGTCGGTGCTGCAGCCGCATGACGGGCGTCAGCCGCTGGCGGTGGTTCTGGGGGAGTTCAAGGGATGGGAGTCGGCGCCCGCGGGCGCGCGCATCTGGATCCGCCACATGCCGGACGCACCCTTGCTGGCAGACGCGCGGACCTGGGCGCGGGTGCAGCGCGGCTTCGCGCCACTCTTCGAGGCGCTCGACTCGGACGGAGGGCGAGGGCTGCGACTCATGCTGGCGGCGCTGATCCGGGCCCGCCGGGAGCACACGTACGAGATCGACCTCGCCAGCCTGATGCTGACCAGCGAGGAGTGGATTCCGCTGGAGGGGGTGCACGAGACGCCGCTGGTCCGTCCGCTGGTGGCGCCGGGACGGCGGT
>CAZFET010000011.1:17062-21809 GCA_964517545.1 uncultured Burkholderiaceae bacterium | reverse complement strand
GTGCGCGGCGCGTTCACCGGTGCGGTGGCGGATGCCACGGGCCAGTTTGCGGCGGCCCACGGCGGGACCATCTTCCTGGATGAGATTGGTGCTTTGTCCATGGCGCACCAGCCACGCCTGCTGCGCGTGCTGGAGGACGGGACCATGACGCCGGTGGGCGGCGTCCCGCGCGTGGTGGACGTGAAGGTGGTGGTGGCCAGCCAGCAGCCGCTGGACACGCTGGTGGCGCAGGGACGGCGGTTCGTGAAGCCGCTGCGGTACGACGCGCGGACGGTGGCCGGGTTCGCGAATGCCATCCTGCTGGACGTGGGCGCGGAGCCGGTCGACCTTCACGTCGTCAGCGGCTTCATGGGCGAGAGCGAACAGCAAGCCAAGCGCCGAGCGATCGAGTCGGCACGATCTCGTTCCTGGCTCTGGGCTCTGGGGGAACGGATGCCTGTGCTTCCTGAGGCAGGTGGCCGATGACGGCACTCGGATGTACTGCTAGTTTGTCCGGACTATGCTGCGATTGCCTATCGAGAGTCGCAGCATTCGGCGCTCTACGATCAACCAACACAGTGAACGCATGCCAACTCCGCCGTCGCCAGAAGAGCTTCCGCCTGAGAAAGCCCTGCATCTGATTGCCCAGGCCATCGACGACGCGGCGGACCGAGCTGACGACGACCTCAACTCGCAAGCCTTGAAGTGGTGCGATCAGATCGAATCGCGCCTCGGCTCCGACGCGCAGCGCAGCCTGCTCGACTACTTTCGTGCCAATGGGTGGGCCAACCGCGCAGTCGCCCGGCGAGGTGACCAGGCCGGGGTCTGGGCCTGGGACCTGGAGGAGCTGGGGCAACAGGTCTTTCTGCTCAGGCGAGGAGTCGCCAATCCGGCCTTCGGGCAACTCGACCCGGTGCGGCGCTGCCAGATGCTCACCAACCTGGCCAACCAACTCGACACGGCGGGCCGATTTGTCGAGTCGCGGCAGATCTGGTCTAGGGCTCTCGATCTGCTGCCGACGTTCTGGATGGCACGCGCGAACCGCGGCCGCAGTCTCATGCACTACGCCCACGCGCTGTACGACCCAGGACACACGGCCGTGTTCGCGATGGTCGGTCATCGCGATCTCACGGAAGCACTGGATCACATCGCGAGCAATCCAGAGCTCGGCGACGCACGACTGAAATCCGTCTTTGCCGCACATGCGCGTGCCATCGAGAGTCACTTCGATCTGGCTGGCATTCGCGACGACTATCG
Organism: uncultured Burkholderiaceae bacterium; assembly: GCA_964517545.1. Taxonomy (GTDB): domain Bacteria; phylum Pseudomonadota; class Gammaproteobacteria; order Burkholderiales; family Burkholderiaceae_C; genus CAZFET01. Next base: position 20,573 of record CAZFET010000011.1, on the reverse strand, counting down.
CCCAGATGGATTTGCACTCGGGCGCAGCAAGGAAGAGCGAACCTACCGCCGCTGGTGCCTCAACGCGGGTCTGTTCCTCAACGTTCTGAACGACCTGGGACCGGATCCCATCGCGGCGCACGACGTGTTGACCCTGCCCGACTTCGTGACACCCCTTCACGAGCCGCCGGTTCTCGTTGGCTTCTTCAATCAACTTAAGCAGGAGTTCGTGTCCGCGCGCTGGCTGTACTTCGAGAGGGTCACTGCCGAGGGCGTCCATGTCTCCGACCGCGGCGTCCTTCTGTACAACACCCTGGACTATCCGGCACTGGGCCTGGCCGTCGAGAAGGTGAAGGCGGCATACCGGCTGTGCTACTCACTGTTCGACAAGATCGCGTTCTTTCTGAGTCACTACATGAAGCTCGGCATCCCGGAGAGGCGGATCAGCTTCAGGCATGTCTGGCGTGACAAGGAGGCGGGCCCGGTGCGGCAGGCGTTCCTCGAGTCGGAGAACTGGCCCTGGCGCGGGTTGTTTTGGCTCAGCAAGGACCTGTATGAGAGTGACCTCAGCAACGTCCTGGAACCTGACGCGAGGGCGCTTCACGACCTGCGGAATCACCTGGAACACAAGTACGTCCAGGTGGTGGCGCCGCCGGGCAGCGCGTCCGGCGAACTGCCTGCCGGCGCCTCGGGCGACACCCTGGCGCATGTAATCTCCTCTGCCGACCTTGAGAGAAAAGCACTCAAGGTGCTGCAGCTATGCAGGGCGGCATTGATCTATCTGTCGCTGGGCATGCATCGTGAGGAAGCGCGACGTCGCGAGTCAGATCCCACCGGAGTCCTGTTGATGCCCATGCCCCTGGACCAGTGGAGCGACGAATGGAAGCGCCGCTGGTAGTGCATCTCGGTCGCTGCCGTCGGCACCCGAAGCCTTTCCTGTCAACGCGATGGCGGGGGCATGCAGGCCGCATGCTTGGACGACAAGCGACCTACCGTACCGCGCAGGCTGAGTTCCTGGCTGACGATCACGATCACGTTGGCCAGCATCAGCGAGAGCAGGTTGCGGTTCTGCAGCACGGACGTCAGCCTTCCTGCCGGGTAGCCCCGCAGGGCGTGGACAACCAGGTGGACACCGCCGTGCACGAACGAGTGCATCACCTTGACGGTGCCATGCAGTCGCTTCAGTTCGGTGGCCGCCGGGCCGGCGACCGCGCCGATGGCATCGATCATGGCGGGGATGGGTGGTCCCATCTGGGGTTCCGAGAGTTCGCCGTCCGGCACCGGCGCGGAGAACTTGTCCAGCCAGTCCTCCTTGGCGGCGTGAAGCACCCAGGCGGCACGGACCACCGCCTCGAACTGCAGGCGGATCAGGCTGAGTGCGGTTCCCGTCAGGCCGGCTTCGACCAGGACCCGCTGCGCGATCGCATGCTCGATCGCCGAACGACAGAAGGCCAGGCAGATGGTCGAGCGTCGGGACGACGTGTTCCAGCCGGCTCGAAGCAGTGCAAGCAGATCATCGTCGAAGGCCTCGGAGGCGGCGAGTACCCGCCGCAGTTCCTCGTCGTCTATGTCTGCGCTGTGTTGTGGGCTGGAGGGCGACTCGGCTTGCATGGAAGGGGCGGGTTCGGGCGATGCGATTGCACGGGACCATGGCGTGCGGACCGAGTCGCATCATGGCATCCGGACGGCACCCGGGGTTGAAAGCACGGGTCGAGGCGGGACGATGGTTCGTCGGAATCCCCCGACGCCCACCGAGGAACGCTGATGGCCTCTTCACCATCCCCCGATCCACGGCCCGCCGTCGTGCTGCACGGCGGGCCCACCGCTCTGCCGACCCTGCTGGGTAACGGTACAAACGGAACGCCCCGCCTGCCCACGGGCGGCAAGATCCGCGCGGGCATCAAGGTCCTGACCCGTCGGGCTGCCGAGGTGCCGCGTGCGCAGGCGATCTACGAACAGGGCCTGAACCAGGGCCTGTCGTTCGACCAGATCGAGCGTGCGCTGGCCGAGGCCTGCCCTGAGCTCAAGAGCCCGCTCGTTCCGCGCAACGTGCCGTGGTTCACTGTGCGTGCCCAGGACTTCCCGAACCCCGAACTTGCGACACAGATTCTCGACCTCCATGGCGAGGACCGCGGCGAGGGCCGGCGCCTCTACCGCTTCCCGGTGGTGTTCCCGACCGATCGCTGGCAGAGCGTGATGCCGCATGAACTGGCCACCTGGGGTGCGCAGGACAAGCGCTTCTGGTCCGAGTATTCGACCGACGGACGATGGCGCCACTGCATGACGCACGCGCCGGTGCCGGTGGACGCGACCGGGCGCCGCACGGTGCGGCTGTTCGGCGGCCGCAAGGCGATTCCGCGCGAGGACAACGGCGGGCTGTGCCAGCCGGAGTCCTGCCCGGAGTACCAGCAGCGGCAGTGCAACCTCACCGGACGCTTCCTGTTCTTCATCCCCGGCATCCGCTCGATCAGCGCCTTCGAGCTGCACACGCGCAGCTTCTACGCGATGAATGCGGCGATCCGCACCTTCGAGACCGTGGCGTTCCTGCGGGGTGGTCGACTAGCCGGTTTCCTGGACCGCCAGGGCACGCCGTTCTACTTGACCAAGCGGCTGATGGAGGTGGCGCACATCGATGACCATGGGCGGCCTGTCCGGGTGCCGCAGTGGATCATCGAACTGGAAGCGCCGGTCGACGTGGCGACGCTCATGCGGGAGCAGGACGATCAGGACACCGTGCTCCTGCAGGCCGATGTTGCCGCCCGCGTGCTCCAGGGGCGCCGGGAGAACGCTTCCTCGACGCCAGGGCAGGGACCCGGGTCCGTCGACGAACCTGTGGCTGCGAGCGATCCCACGGCAGACGGCATGCCGCCCACGCTGGAGCATGTGCTCGGGCGGCTGGCCTCGATGGGCGTGCCTGCTCAGACCTGGCTGAGCTATGCGGCCACGCGCTGGGGTCCTGGGTGGAAGCTCAATCCGCAGGGGCGGCAGCGGGCGTTCGGCGAGCTGGAGCGCTTCCGGAACGATCCGAAGGGCTACGCGGACAAGGTCAACGCCGAACTGCAACAGGTGGCGCCGTGAGCGCGCCGGGACGACCGCAAGGCGGTACCGGTGCGCAACGCGCGGAAGTGCCGCGCATCCCGGATGGGCGTCCGCGAGCGCATGGTTCGCGCCTTCAGGCGCATCGCTTGCGGGTGGCGCACCTGTCCGACCTGCACTACGGACCTCGGCATCTGGAAGAGGCCGATCGCTGCTTCTCGGCAGCGGTGGGCCGCGCCATCGAACTCGCCGTCGACGTTGCCGTGATCTCCGGGGACGCCACCGATCACGCCCTGAATCTGCATGCGCCGGCGGCTCTGCGGCTGCTGGCGCAGGTGCGGCGGCTGGCCGATCATTGCCCGGTGCTGATGCTCCAGGGCACCTGGTCGCACGAGCCACCCGGCACCCTGTCCGTGTTCACGATGCTTGGCGGCCGCCACCGGGTCTTCGTCGCGGACCGGATCGGTCAGGTGGCGTTGATGGTCAGCGCATCGTC
>CAZFET010000011.1:3387-17052 GCA_964517545.1 uncultured Burkholderiaceae bacterium | reverse complement strand
CGGGACCTGTCGGCGACCGATGCGTCTGCTGCCGACCTTTGGCTCGTGTCCGAAGGTCCGCGATTCGCAGAAGTCCCGCCTGGCGCCAGGGCACTGTTCACCTGCATTCCGTCGATCAACAAGGCGGCCGTCGCGGCAGCGGTCGGCGCCACCGCTGCCGCCGAGGCCCAGGGTGAGCAGCTGGCCCGGCTGCTGCAGGGCTACGCCGGCATCCACGGCGTAGCCCGTGCTGCCGGCGTGCCGACGCTCGCGGTGTCGCATGGCACGGTCTTCGGCTGCGTGACCGAGCACGGCGTGCCGATGGCAGGGTTCGACCACGAGTTCACCACTGGGGCGCTGCTCAGCACCGGCGCGCAGGCCACCTTGCTCGGCCACATCCACCGGCACCAGGCCTGGATGCAAGGGGAGGGCGAACGGCGCCAGTGCATCGCCTACGCCGGGTCGATCGGTCGCTTCCACCACGGGGAGCAGGGCGACAAGGGATTCCTGCCGTGGGAATTCGGACCGGACGGGGTGTACTGTCGCCTCGAACCGACTCCTGCGAGACGGACGCTGGACATCGTGTTCGAAGGCCGGCCCGACCTGGACCAGTTGCGAGAGGCGGTTCGAGCGCAGGAACTGGCCGGCGTCAGCGTGCGGGTCCGATGGACCGTGGCCGACGAGGACCGGCGCGAGGTGGACCGCGGCGCCATGGAGCGTGCCCTGTCCGGCGCCGCCGATGTCCAGCTGGAAGGGCGGATCGTGCCCGGGGTGCGCACTCGCGCGCCCGGCATCTCGCAGCTCGTCAGCCTGGCCGACAAGGTCAGGGCCTGGGCCACGGCGACGGACGTCCACGCGCCGCCGCTGCTGCAGTGCCTGGAACGGGTGACGACGACCGATCCCGGGGACATCGTCGCGGCAGTCCTGGCGATCCCCGATGCCGGTGCCAAGGCACAGGGTGGCATTGACCCGGCCGAGTAGGGTCCGAGACTGGACCTCTTCCAGACGGCCTGAAGCGGCGCCCGAACAGCGCTCGAAGGGCGCCCAGGCTGCTTCACATCCCACCTCGACCATCGCGCCGCCCAGCGGCGCCGGAGGTATGCCATGCAACCACTCTCACTCAGGCTCCGGGGCTTCCGGGGCATCCGCGACGGCCTCGGGCTGGACGAACTGACCTTGAATCTCGAGCGGCTGGCCGATGGTGCTGCGCTTGTCGCCATCGCAGGCGCCAACGGCCGCGGCAAGTCCACGGTGATGGACAACCTGCACCCCTTATGTTGAGTTGGTTGTGTCAACCTTTTGCCGCAGAGCCCGGTGCGGTGTATGACTGCTGATGCTTCGGCAGCGGTCTCGCCTTCAGCGACGGCCAGAACCTGCAAACGACCCCAAGCGGCCAGTCGTTCCGGTCGGCAGCAGACCTTCGTGCCAGCTAGGACGGCGTCGGTATCAGCATCTGGAAGGGCTTTGACGTCTCTGCCTTCGCCCAAAGCTGCGGTCCATCTAGGCGGGATCGAGACTGCCAACCAGCAGCGATGCCAAATCTTCAGGTGCACGGCCAGCGGTCGGCTGCACGTCCAACTTGATGCCGTGCAGTTGGTCGACGAGATTGAACCCGGAGACCCACACCGACCCTTCTGGAAGAAAGCCCTCGCGTTCGGCAATCGTCAACGCAGGCTCGACCATCTCTGCGTCGAAGAACGGCAGCATGGCGACGACCAGTTTGATCTGACCGTCCCATTGCCTGCACAAGGCACCGAGGAGGTCCATTCTCGTGCCGAAGACAAGGCACCGCGTAGGCACGCACCCACGGTCGAGAAGACGGTCGAGTACCTCGTCCACTTCCGACTCGGGCACACCATAGAAGACCGGGAGGCGCTGCATGAGGACGGCAGGTGACGGCTCAACGGTCAGCGCACGACCTGCCGCTGCTCCCCGAGCTGCGGGCTGCTCAATGCCATGATGTCCCCGCGAGCCAGGTAGCGAGGCGGACTCATGCCCATGCCGACGCCATGCGGGGTGCCGGTGATGATGACATCACCCGGCTGAAGCGTCATGAAGTGGCTCAGGTAGGACACGATGTGTGCCACGGGGAAGATCATGTCGCTGGTCTCTCCGTGCTGCAGGCGCTCGCCGTTCACGCGCAGTTCCAATTCCACGCGCTGCGGATCGCTCAGCTCGTCGGTCGTCACGAGCCACGGACCCAACGGACCAAAGCCGTCATGGCTCTTGCCCTTGATCCACTGACCGTTTCGCCGAAGTTGCCAGTCGCGTTCGGAGACGTCGTTGGCGAGGCAGTATCCCGCCACATGGTCCAGCGCCCGGGCGGGATCGACCTTGCGCGCCGTCGTGCCGATGACAACACCGAGTTCGACCTCCCAGTCCATCGCTACCGAGCCCTCGGGCATCGGAACATCGTCGTTCGGACCGGCGATGGCCGTGACGGCCTTCGAGAACACCACGGGCTCGCTCGGGATGTCGAGCTTCGACTCGATCGCGTGAAGCCGGTAGTTCAGCCCGATGGCGATGAACTGTCCTGTTCCCGACACCGGGGGACCGAGGCGGGTGCCCGCGGTAACGAGGGGCATGCGGTGCAGGTCGATGGCGGCGATCGCCGCCAGCCGTTCGCGGGACAGCCACTCCGGCGTCACGTCCGGCACCAGAAGCGACAGGTCGCGGACCGCGCCCTGATCGTCGATCGCCCCGGCTCTCTCGGCGCCCGCTGGGCCGTGCCGAAGGAGCTTCATCGGCCAAGGTCCTTCGCGCTGACGCCGGCGATGCCCCAGTTCTCCTTGGGCATCTCGTGGATCCAGACGCGCACCGCCTCCTTCGGGGCGCCGACGGCCTCGATGAGCGCCTGCGTGACCTTCTCGATCACGGCTTTCTTCTGCTCCGGCGTGCGGCCTTCGAGCATGTAGATCTGTGCGAATGGCATGGCCTCACTCCCATTCACGCTGCCAGCGGCTGGGCGGCGGCACGCTGGCGAGCCATCGTCAGCGCCGTGTCCTCGATCATGTCTTCCTGCCCGCCGACCATGCCGCGGCGGCCCAGCTCGACCAGCAGGTCGCGCGCGGGCACGCCGTACTTTTTTTCGGCGCGCTTGGCGAACAGCAGGAAGCTGCCATACACGCCGGCGTAGCCCAGCGTCAGCGCGTCGCGGTCGATGCGGATCGGGAAGTCCATCAGCGGCACGACGAGGTCTTCCGCGACGTCCTGGATCTTCCAGACGTCCACGCCAGTCTCGATACCCATGCGGTCGCACACCGCCACCAGAACCTCCATCGGCGTGTTGCCGGCACCGGCGCCCAGGCCGGCCGAGGCGGCGTCGATGCGGTTCGCGCCGGCCTCGATGGCGGCGATCGAATTCGCCACGCCCATCGCCAGGTTGTGGTGGCCGTGGAAGCCCAGTTCGGTCTCGGGCTTCAGCGCCGCGCGCACCGCGGCAAGGCGCTCCTTCACGCCGTCGGGCAGCAGGTAGCCTGCCGAGTCGGTCACGTAGATGCAGTTCGCGCCGTAGCTTTCCATCAGCAGGGCCTGCTTAACCAGGCCTTCGGCGCTGTTCATGTGGGCCATCATCAGGAAGCCGACCGTGTCCATGCCCAGCTTGCGCGCGTAGGTGATGTGCTGCTCGGAGACATCGGCCTCGGTGCAGTGGGTCGCCACGCGGATGGTGTTGACGCCCAGGTCGTGGGCCATCTTCAGGTGGTCGACCGTGCCGATGCCCGGCAGCAGCAGCGCCGAGACCTTGGCCCGCTTCATCAGCGGAACGACGGTGGACAGGTATTCCTCGTCCGTGTGCGCCGGGAAGCCGTAGTTCACCGAGCTGCCGCCCAGCCCGTCGCCGTGGGTGACCTCGATCAGCGGCACGCCGGCCGCATCGAGGCCGGTGGCCACCGCGCGCATCTGGTTCAGCGTCATCTGGTGGCGCTTGGGGTGCATGCCGTCGCGCAGCGTCATGTCGTGCAGCGTGACGCGGCGGCCCTCGAGATTGCTCTTCATCGTGTGCTCCTTGAATGGCTTCAGGCGGGAACGGCGGCGGGTTCGAGCGTCAGGCGCCCGGCCAGCATCTCTTCCGCGAACATTTCGGCGGTGCGCGCGGCGGCGGCGGTCATGATGTCCAGGTTGCCGGCGTACTTGGGCAGGTAGTCGCCCAGGCCCTCGACCTCCATGAAGATCGAGACGCGGTTACCGTCGATCACCGGGCCGTTGACCAGCTTGTAGCCCGGCACGTACTTCTGAACCTCGCGGATCATCGCGTGCACCGATTCCTCGATCTGCGCCGCGCGCGGCTTCTCGGCCGTCAGGCAGTGGATCGTGTCGCGCATGATCAGCGGCGGGTCGGCCGGGTTGATCACGATGATGGCCTTGCCTTTCTTCGCGCCGCCGACTTTCTCGACCGCGCCGGCGGTGGTGCGGGTGAACTCGTCGATGTTCTTGCGCGTGCCCGGGCCGACCGAGCGGCTGGACACGGTGGCCACGATCTCCGCGTAGTTCACCGCCTGCACGCGGCTCACGGCGGCCACCATCGGAATCGTCGCCTGCCCGCCACAGGTCACCATGTTGACGTTCATCTCGCGGCGACCGACGTGCTCGCGCAGGTTCACCGGCGGCACGCAGAACGGGCCGATGGCCGCCGGCGTCAGGTCGATCATCAGCACCCCGAGTTCATTCAGCTTGCGCGAGTTCTCGGCATGCACGTAGGCGCTGGTGGCGTCGAAGGCGATCTGCACGCCGTCGGCCTCGACGTGCGGCAGCAGGCCGTCCACGCCTTCGGCCGTGGTCTTGATGCCCATCTCGCGGGCACGCTTCAGGCCGTCGGAGTTGGGGTCGATGCCGACCATCCACACCGGCTCCAGCACCGGGCTGCGCTGCAGCTTGGCGAGCAGGTCGGTGCCGATGTTGCCGGGCCCGATGAGGGCGCACTTGATCTTCTTCATGCTTGAAGTTCCAGTCGTTGAAGGTGGGGTCAGGCGATGCTGCGCACCACGCCACCGTCCACGCGCACGGCGGCGCCGGTGGTAGCCGCGGCCAGCGGGCTGCACAGGTAGGCGGTGGTGGCCGCCACCTCGTCGGGGGTGATGAATCGCCGCAGCAGCGAAGTCGGCCGCGCCTGCGTGAAGAAGGCACGCGCGGTCTCGTCGAAGCTGCGGCCGCCGTCGCGCGCCAGCTTGTCGAAGAAGGCCTGCGCGCCTTCCGTGAGCGTGGGTCCGGGCAGCACGCTGTTGACGGTGATGCGCGTGCCGGCGCAGGTCTCGGCCAGCCCGCGCGCCACCGACAGCTGGGCCGACTTGGTCATGCCGTAGTGCACCATCTCGGCCGGCGGGCACAGGCCCGACTCGCTGGAGACGAAGACGATGCGGCCCCAGTCGCGCGCCTTCATCGCCGGCAGCAGCGCCCGCGCCAGGCGCACGCCACTCATCACGTTGACATCGAAGAAGCGCTGCCAGTCCTCGTCGCCAATGGCGTCGAACGGCTTCGGATCGAAGATGCCGAGGTTGTTCACGAGGATGTCGACGCCCGGGTCGCCCAGTGCGGCGGCCAGTGCTCGACAACCTTCGGCGGTGCCCAGGTCGGCGGCGATGCCGTGCAGTTCGGCCCGGGGCAGATCACCGCGCAGGCGCGCCAGCGCCGCATCTACCGACGCGGCGCTGCGCCCGTTGACGAACACCACCGCGCCCTCTTCGGCCAGCCGGCGCGCGATGGCGAAGCCGATGCCGGCCGTCGAGCCGGTGACCAGCGCGCGCCTGCCATGCAACTGCAGATCCATCGCCGGTCCTTCAGGCCATGAAACGCATCGAGACGCTGCCCAGGTCCTGGAAGCGCACGTTGACGTGGTCGCCGGCCTGCACCGCGATGGCCTCGGTCACGCCGCCGGTCATCACGAAGGTGCCGGCGGGCAGTTCCTGGCCGCGGGCGCCCAGGTGGTTGGCCAGCATCGCCACCGCGGTGAGCGGGTGGCCCAGCACCGCGGCACCGGCGGCCATCGCGACGATTTGGCCGTTCTTCTCCAGCACCACGCCCAGCGTGCGCAGGTCCAGCCCGTCGACCGCGCGCATGCGCGCGCCGACGACGAAGCGCGACGCCGAGGTGTTGTCGGCCACCACGCTCTTCAGGTCGAACTTGAAGTCGCGGTAGCGGCTGTCAATGATCTCGACCGCCGGCACCACGAAGTCGATGGCCGCCAGCACTTGGCCGACGTGGCAGCCCGGCCCCTTCAGTGGCGCCTTGGTGACGACGCAGATCTCGGCCTCGACCTTCGGGTGGATCAGTTCCGAGCACTTGATCTCGCCGCCGTCGGGGCGGGCCATGTAGTCGCTGACGAAGCCGAACACCGGCACGTCCACGCCCATCTGCTTCATCTTCGCGAACGAGGTGAGGCCGGCCTTCAGGCCCGCCGTTCGCTGCCCCCGCGCTTCCTTGCGGCGGCGGATCTCGTCCTGGATCGCGTAGGCGTCCTCCCAGTCCATGTCCGGGTGTTCGTCGGTGATCTTGGTGACGTCGCGCGCCTGCAGTTCGGCGCTCTCCAGGTGCTCGGCCAGGCCGGCAATCGTCTGGGCATTCAGTTTCATGGTTCGTCCTCGCCGGGGTCAGATGAAGCGCACGCGGGCATCGCCGAGGCCGCCAACGCTGCAGTGCAGGCTGTCGCCGGACTTAACCGGTACCAGCGGCGACTGCGAGCCGGACAGGATCACCTCGCCCGCCTTCAGCGGAATGCCGAGGCGGCCGAGCGTGTTGGCCAGCCAGGCCACGGCGTTCACCGGGGAGCCCTGCACCGCGGCGCCGGTGGAGGTGCTGATGACCTCGCCGTTCTTCTCCAGCACCATGCCGGCCAGCGCGAGGTCGAGCTCGCGCGGGTCACGGCGCGTGCCGCCGAGCACGAGCACGCCGCAGGAGGCGTTGTCGGCGACGGTGTCCTGGATCCTGATCTTCCAGTCGCGGATGCGCGAGTCGACGATCTCGAAGCACGGCATCACGAAGGCGGTGGCGCGCAGCACGTCGGCCGCGGTCACGCCGGGGCCCTGCAGGTCGCTCTTCAGGACGAAGGCGACCTCGGCCTCGGCCTTGGGCGCGATCATCGAATCGACGCGGATCGGCTCGCCGTCCTGCACCACCATGCCCGACAGCAGCTGGCCGAAGTCGGGCTGGTCCACGCCCAGCATGTCCATCACGACCTTGCTGGTGACGCCGATCTTCTTGCCGACCACCGTCTCGCCGGCATCGAGGCGGCGCTGGATCATGCGCAACTGGATGCGGTAGGCGTCGTCGATGGTGATGCCGGGCTCGCGCTCGGTGAGCGGCGCCACCGGCGTGCGCGTCAGCAGCGCCTGGTACAGCTCGTCGCCGTAGTGCTGGATCTTGTCGGGGCTCATCGTCTCGTCCTCGTTCAAAGCTTGACCATCACGTTGCGGAGCTCGGTGTAGAACTCCAGCGAATGCACGCCACCCTCGCGGCCGATGCCGGAGGCCTTGCTGCCGCCGAAGGCGGTGCGCAGGTCGCGCAGGAACCAGCTGTTGATCCAGCACAGCCCCACCTCCACCTCGCGCGCCATGCGGTGCGCGGTGGCGAGGTTCTGCGTCCAGACCGTGGTGGCCAGGCCGTAGTCGGTGTCGTTGGCCAACGCGATCGCCTCGTCGACGGTGTCGAACGGCGCGACATGGCAGCACGGGCCGAAGATCTCCTCGCGGATGACGCTGGCGGTCTCGGGCAGGCCGGTCCAGATCGTCGGCTGCACCCAATGGCCTTCGGCCAGTTCGCGCGGCATCGTCGGCACGCCGCCACCGGTGACGACGGTCGCGCCCTCGGCCTTGGCCTTGGCGAAGTAGCCCAGCACCTTCTGCTGGTGCTCGCGCGATATCAGCGGGCCGAGGCCGACGCCCGGCTCCTCCGACGGTCCGATCTTCAGCGCCTCGGCCTTCGCCTTCAGCGCCTCCACGAACTTCTCGAAGATCGGCCGCTGCACGTAGACGCGCTCGGTGCCGAGGCAGACCTGGCCGCAGTTCTCGAACGCACTGCGCGTGATGCCGGCCACGGCCTTGTCGAAGTCCGCATCGGCGAACACGATGCCGGCGTTCTTGCCGCCGAGCTCGAAGCTCACCGGGCGCACGCCCTTCGCGGCCGCGGCCATGATGGCCTCGCCGGTGCGCGTCTCGCCGGTGAAGGTGATCGCGTCGACGTCGGGGTGCTGCGTCAGGAAGGCGCCGGCCGAATCGGGCCCGAAGCCGTGCACGACGTTGTAGACGCCGTCGGGGATGCCCACCGTCTTCATGACCTCGCCGAGCAGCGTGGCGGTGGCGGGCGTCTCTTCCGAGGGCTTCACCACCACCGTGTTGCCGCAGGCCAGCGCCGGGCCCACCTTCCAGGTCATCAGCAGCAGCGGCAGGTTCCACGGGCACACCACGCCGACCACGCCGACCGGCGAGCGCAGCGCGTAGCTGAGCGCGGTGCCGCCGTCGGCCGTCGTCATCTCGAAGCTCTCGGTCGGCACGTTCTTCACGATGTCGGCGAAGACCTTGAAGTTCGCCGCGCCGCGTGGGATGTCGATGTGCGAGGCCAGCGACTTCGGCTTGCCGGTGTCGGCCATCTCGGCGGCGAGGAAGTCGTCGAAGCGGCGGTTGATCTCGTCGGCCACGGCGTAGAGCAGCTCGACGCGGCGGGCCACGCTCATGCGGCCCCACTCGCCCTTCAGCGCGCGGCGCGCGGCGCGCACGGCGGCGTCCACCTGCTCGCGGCCGGCTTCGTGCACGAGGCCGATCACGCGGTTGTCGACCGGCGCGCGGTTCTGGAAGGTCTTGCCGGTGGCGACGAATGCGCCATCGATGAAGTTGAGGAACTGTTTCATGGCTGGTAGGGAAGCGTTGGGGAACGATAGAAGTCACGACCCCATACCGTCCAATACCGAATAATTCCGGCCTGATACCTTGCCGGTATCGACGCCCGAGGAGGGGCCGCCCGATGGACCTGCGACAGATGCGCTACTTCCTTGCCGTGGCCGAAGAGCGCAATTTCGGTCGCGCGGCCGAGCGGCTGCACATGGCGCAGCCGCCGTTGACGCGGCAGATCCGTGCGCTGGAGGAAGAACTCGACACCGTTTTGTTCGTGCGCACGCCGCGCGGCGTAGACCTCACCGATGCGGGCCTCGCGCTGCTGGAAGAGGTGCCCAACCTGCTGTCGCTGGCGCAGCGCGCGCGTGAGCGCACCGTGCGGGCCGGCCAGGGCCTGAGTGGCCGGCTCGACGTGGGCACCTTTGGCTCGGGCATCCTCGACGTGATCCCGCGCATGCTGGCGCGCTTCCATGCCGAACGGCCCGACGTGCAGATCGTGCTGCACAACCAGACCAAAGCCGAGCAGATCGACGCGCTGCGCGAGCGGCGCATCGCGATCGGCTTCAACCGGCTGGTGCCGCCGGAAAGCGACCTCGTCGTGGAGACCGTGCTGCGCGAGCGCCTGGTGGTGGCGCTGCACGAGCGCCACTCGCTGACCGCGCGCTCGCGCCTGTCGCTGGCCGACCTGGGCGACCAGCCGATGATCCTGTACCCCCAGCAGGCGCTGCCGGGCCTGGCACAGCGCGTCGCTGGTGCGTTTCAACGCGACGGGCTGCACCTGCGGCTGGCGCAGGAGGTGGAAGACGTGCTCACCGCGGTGGCGCTGGTCTCCAGCGGATTCGGGCTGTGCATCACCACCGAGTCGAGCATGAGCCTGCGCTTGCCCGGCGTCGCCTTCCGCCCGCTGGACTGCGAAGCCCTGCGCGACATCGAGCTGGCCTGCCTGTACCGGCGCGAGCCGGCCTCGCCGGTGCTCGCGGCGTTCCTGGAGGTGGTTCACGACTTCGCCCGGCAGCGGCCGACGCACCAGCCTCAGTGACCCGCCGCGGCGGCCCGAGCGTCGGCTTCCGCGAGGAAGTCGGCCACCAGGCGGTTGAAGCGCGCCCCGTGTTCGATCTGCGTCCAGTGGCCGCAGTGGCCGAAGACGTGCAGCTGGCTCTTCGGAATCCAGCTCGCCAACGTCAGCGAGTTCGCCAGCGGAATCACCTGGTCTTCGCGGCCATGCAGCACCAGCGTCTCGTGCGGCAGCGCGCGGATGTCGGCCTCGGGGCTGCACATCGCGTCCACCCAGCGCTGGCGCGGTGCGGGGAACATCGCCGAGAACGATTCTTGGAAGCCGGGGCGGATGCTGGCCTCGTAGCGCAGCTTCGCCAGCTCGTCGGTGGCCAGGGTGCGATCCCACGCGAAGATGTCCATCAAGCGGCGCATCGTCTCGAACGACGGTTCGTAGCCCCACACCGCGTCCAGCCCCGGCGTGATCCTGAAGGGCACGCCCACGGCGCCCATCAGCACCAGCCGACGCACCCGCTTCGGGTGGCGGATCGCCAACGCGAGCGCCAACGCACCGCCGAACGAATTGCCGACCACGTCGGCCCGCTCGATGTCGAGCGCGTCCAGCACGCCGACGGCCTGCTCGACCCAGGTGTCCATGCCGTAGCGATGGCCCGCCGGGCGGTCACTGAAGCCGAAGCCGACCATGTCGGGCGCGATCACGCGCCTGGACTTCGCCAGTTCCGGAATCGACAGCCGCCAGTTCGCCCAGGCCGAAACGCCCGGGCCCGAGCCGTGGATCATCAGCAGGGGCGAGCCCTGTCCCTGGTCGTGGTAGTTCGTGCGGATGCCGGCGGCGACGATGCTGCGGCCGATCTCGGGATTGCTGCTCATGGGGGGTCCTCGTGGCCTGGTAAGGCCCGTCCGATCGCGCGGGCGCCGGCGCGCGCGATGCTCTCGTCTTCGTCTTCGCTCGCGCCGGAGACACCGATTGCGCCGATCGGCTGCCCGTGCTCCATCAGCGGCAGCCCGCCGCCGAAGGCGACGAAGCGCGGCCGCCGCGCCAGGCCGTCGCGCACCGCCGGCGAGTGGCCCGCGAGCACCTCGGTCCAGCGCGAGGTGGGCAGGCCGAAGCTGACCGCGGTGTAGGCCTTGTCGATGGCGATCTCCACCGAATGCAGCGGCGCCCCCGGCATGCGCAGGAAGGCGGCCAGCGTGCCGGACGGGTCGACCACCGCCACGTTGACGCGCCGGTCCATCGCTTCGGCCGCCAACACCGCGGCCTGCGCCGCGGTGAGCGCGGCCGGCCAGTCGATGCAGCGCGTGGCGACGCTTCGGGTGTCGTCGTGTGCCATCGCGCCAGGGCTCAGGTGTACACCTCGGTGAACGAAGGCACCGCTTCACCGGTGTGATAGAAGATGCCGGTCCAGAGCTTGTCCTCTGTCCAGGTCGTCACGGGCCGGTCGCGCTGGGCCAGGTAGCCCAGGCCGGCGAAGGTCTCGTTGCGGTTGCCGCTCGGGTCGAAGAAATAGATCGTCTCGCCGCGCGTGATGCCGTGGCGCGTGGGCGCGACATCGATCTTGGTCTTCGTCTTGGCCATCACGTCGGCGGCCTTCAGCACGTCGTGCCAGCTGTCGAGGAAGAAGCTGATGTGGTGCAGGCCGGCCTTCGGGCCGCCGACGAAGGCGATGTCGTGCGGCGTGGTCGTGCGCGCCAGCCACGCGGCGGCCTGGATCGCGCCGCCCGGGCCGACGACGACCTGCTCGGTGAGGAAGAAGTCCAGGCACTCGGTCATGAAGCGGGTGTTGTCCGCCACGTGGTTCACGCCGGTCTCGGGGTTCAGCTCGCACATCAGCAGCGCGTGGTCCAGCCAGTGCGCGCCGGCGCCGGTGATGTTGTCCGGCCAGGGGTCGGGGTTGGTCGAGCCTACCTCGGTGCCGACGACCTCCTTCATCGCGTACAGCCGCATCTCGTGGCCGCTGGGCAGCTTGAACTGCAGCATGCGGCCGGTGGACGGCAGCGTGCCTTCGGGCAGCACCGTCGTCTCCACGCCGAAGGTCTCGATCTTGTCCTGCAGCGCGTCGAGGTCGCTGTCCTTCTCGACCTTGAACGCGATGTGGTTCATGCCGGCCTGGTCCGACGGCGCGAGCACCAGCGAGTACTTGTCCCACTCGTCCCAGCACTTGAGGTAGACGTTGCCCGCCTTGTCCTCCATCGTGATCTTCATGCCGAGCACCTTGGTGTAGTGGCGCTTGGCGGCTTCGATGTCCATGACTTTCAGGCTGGCATGCCCGATGCGCAGAACGCCCATTGCGTGTCTCCTTTGGATCCGGTTCAGGGGTGGGTGGAAGAGGTGGCTGTCTGCGCGGCGGCAGCTTGGGCCTTGGTGAACGCCTTGGTGAACGGTTTCTCGAACTTGCCCGTCACGTCGACGACGAGCGGGCAGGCCGGCGAGACGCGGCAGGCCAGCGTGTAGCCCTGCGCTTCCTCGTCGGCGGTGACGTGCGCGCGCCTGATGGGCCCCAGCGATGTGGCCTCGCCGGTGGTCACGCGGATCTTGCAGACGCCGCAGCCGCCATTGACGCAGCCCACCGGGATGCCCTTGCGGCCCAGCCGCAGCATCCCCTGCAGCACGCTGTCGCCGACGGGGCAGGCAAAGGTCTCGCCGGTCTGCGTGACGGTGACCTGGACCTTGGGGCGGAAGTCGAACATGGTGGGTGCCCCGCCTTCAGACGCGCTTGAACAGCGCGCTGCGCGGCTGCGATGCATCGGCCGCGGTGATGAACTTCTCGGTGTGGATGTCGCGCTCGTACAGGCGACCCTGCATCAGCGTCGCGAGGCAGGCCTCGATCATGGGTGGCGGGCCGCAAAGATAGGCCTTGTGGCCGGCAAACTGGCCGTCGAACACGGCCTTGGCTGCGTCATGCACGAAGCCGTGGAAGCCGCCGAAGTCGGTCGGGTCGTCAGACAGCGCCGGCACGTAGCGGAAGTTCGGGTGCTTCGCTGCCAGCGCGCGGAACTCGTCGTCGTGGTACAGCTCGGCCAGGTTGCGCTGGCCGTAGACCAGCGTGATGGGCAGCGAGCAGCCGCGCTCGAGCAGGTCGAGGATCATCGAGCGCGGGCTCGACAGGCCCGAGCCGCCGGCCATGAAGAGCAGCGGCGCTTCGGCCGACTCGCGCACGAAGAAGCGACCGTAGCGCCCCGCGATGGTCAGCCTGTCGCCCACCTTCAGCAGCTGGTGCAGGTAGGTGGTTCCGACGCCGCCCTTGACGATGCGGACGTGCAGCTCGATCACGCCGCGGCGCGCCACGTCGCCGGGGCTGTTCGCGATCGAGAACGGCCGGTCCCCATCGACCCCGGGCAGGCGCAGCTGCACGTACTGGCCGGCCTGGAAGTCCAGGGCCTGCGGCAGCGCCAGCGTGATGCCCTTGATCGTCGGTGTCAGATCGACGATGGACTGTACGGTGGCTTCAAAGTCGCGCACCGGGATCACGCGCGCGTCCGGGTCCTCGTCGATGTCGGCCTCGATCGTGGCGTCGTCCAGCAGCGTGGCGCAGCAGGCCAGCGCCTTGCCGGCGTCGCGCTCGAAGTCCATCAGCGCGAACGGGTTGGCCGCGCCGTGGTCCACCGCGCCGCCGCACACCTCCACCTTGCAGGTGCCGCACAGGCCGTGGCCGCAGGCGAGCGGGATGTAGATGCCCTGGCGCAGCGCCGCGTCGAGCAGCGTCTGGCCTTGGGCGACGTCAATGGTCGCGCCCAGCGGCTCGATCGTCAGTTGGTAGCTCACCGGTGCACTCCGAACGCTGCAGTCAGCTGTGCGAGCCCTTGATGCCATTCAGGCCGGGCGTGCGGAAGCGGATGACGTCCTTGTGGACGA
>CAZFET010000011.1:0-3377 GCA_964517545.1 uncultured Burkholderiaceae bacterium | reverse complement strand
AGGCCGTTCCCGGCCAGCGACTTGGCGGGGTCGGGCTGCCAGGGCTCGCCCGACCTGAACCACCGCGCCGTGCTCCAGTCGATCTGCGCGAAGTCGGGGTGGTAGCCGTAGACGCCCGGCAGCACCTGGGTGAGCAGCGCACCGAAGGGCAAGTCGGGCGGCAGCGGCAGGCAGTAGGGCGACGCGAACATCAGGTGGCTGTCCCAGCCGATGTACAGCAGCGGCGCCGGGAACTGCTCGGGCAGGTCGCGCGGCGGCGGGTCGTAGGGCTTCAGAGCGACGACGCTCATTTCGCTTCTCCTTGGGCTTCCTGTTGCGCGGTGGAGGAGGTGACCTCGCCGCGCCAGGCGGCGAAGTTCTTCTGGTCCTCGGACCCTTCGAAGTCGAAGTTGTCCCGGCCGACGTTCAGTTCGTAGAAATCGAGCACCGCCATCAGCGGGTCGAAGCCCTCGGCCGTTGGGTCGGTGCCGGGCTTGAAGCAGTTGCCCTGGTAGATCTGGTGCACGGGCAGCCAAGACTGCTGGTACTTCTCGGGCTCGTGCTCGAAGATGCCCTTGCAGTGGTCACTGCAGAAGTGGAAGCGGCGGCCGCGCCAGTCGGTCTCGCGGTAGCAGATGCTCGTCGGGTCGCCAGGCTCGGTGAAGAGCATCGGGATCTGGCAGGTCTGGCACAGCATCGGCAGCGTCTTGCTGTAGTAGCGGTTGCCCTGTGCGGCCTGGTCGCGCCAGTATTCGAAGCGCGGGCGGTACAGCGTGTCGAAACTCTCGGGGTACTTCTCCGACAGCCACGCCATCTCCTGCTCCTGCGGGATCCAGGTGTGGAACGGCGCGGCGGCGCTGAAGTTGTAGAACGTGGCCCAGGCTTGGTGGCTGATGTGGTCCTTGCCCTCGCAGGCGTCCTTCCAGCCTGCGGGCTCGCGGATGCCGTAGCGCGCCAGGTCCTTGAAGAGCGCGCCGCCGTTGCTCTCGGCGTACATCTCCCAGGCTTCCTTCCAGCTCATCACGCGCTTGGGCAGCATGTAGTCCTGCATCATGGCCACCAGCGTGAGCAGGCGGTAGCCGCGCCAGAACCACTTGTCGATCCAGCGCTGCACGATGGGCACGTTGGCCGGGTCCTGCTCGAGCATGAACTTGATGCACTCGATGCCCAGCGTCATGTGCCGGCTCTCGTCGCTCTGGGCGCTGAAGCCGAACGTCACGGTGCTCATGTCGCCGTTGTGCGCCGCGCCGCTCATGAAGGGCACGAACAGCAGGTTCGTCAGCACGTACTCGAACGAGAAGCTCACCGCGGTGAGGAACTCGAACGGCCCGGCGCTGCAGGCGTCCTCGAAGAAGCTCTTCGGCACGGACAGGTACCACACCCGGTCGAACCAGTGGTTCTGGTGGTGCATGCCGTTGAAGTACTTGTTGTAGTGGCTGAGCGCGTGCGTCTCGGTCTGGTAGTGGCGCAGTTCGTCTACGCTCTGCATCTGGCAGGCCACGCTGGCACCGGCGCCGCGGAAGGCACGGCCGGCATGTGCATAGCCGCGGTGCGCGTAGTACTCCAGCGGCGTCACGCCCTGGATGAACAGCTTCAGCGCATTGACGTAGCGCGCATCGGCCACGCCCAGGTGCCCGTTGTTCTGCGCGAACGCGTCGATGACGGCGTAGAGCTTGCGCTCCTTCTCGCCCTGGTACTTCCAGTAGGCGTCCATCGTCAGCCGGAACGGGTCTTCCCACTGGTTCCAGTCGTGGATCTTGATGCCCTCGTAGGTGTCGTACGGGTACACCTTGTCCATCGGCTGGTAGGTCGTGTCCCAGGCGAGGCCGCGGGTCATCGCGGCGTAGCGTTCCTTGAGGCCGAGCTTCTTCTTGGCGACGCGGGTGTCCATGCTTGTGTCTCCTGTTCCTCAGTGTTTCCAGCTCAGCGAGAACTGGTCGTCGTCCTCGTCGATGTGGCCCGACAGCGTGAGCAGGTTGACGTGCAGCTGCTGCAGGTCGAAGGGGCGGCCGGTGATCTCCTCGATCGTCTGGCGGCGGATCGTCAGGCGGTTCGGCGCATCGATCTTCACGAGGCCGGGCGAGTGCACGGCCTGGGCAGCCGGGTTGTCGGCGAGGATGGCCTCGACGAGCGGGCGCGATTCCTCGTTGGACGGGAACGCGATGAACACGTTGGACATGCGGGGGTCTCCTTCGAAGGGGTTCAGGCGCCGAGGCCGGCCTTGGCCAGCCGGGCGTCCAGGGCCTTGCGGGCGTCGGTTGCGGCCGCCGCGCCCGGCTCGCCCAGGGCCAGTTCCGCCACGGGGCGCAACGCCGCCTGCGCGCGGTCGGCCCAGGTGCGGGCCCAGCCGCCGATGAGCTGGCGGTTGGCTTCGGACTCGGCCGCCGCCACCTTCACCACCGCATCGATCCAGCGCGCGCTTTCGTCGTGCCACTCGGGCATGAAGGCGGTGAGCATCGCGACCGCGGTGCCGCCCTGCAGCGCGAGGTGCTCGTCGACGAAGCTGCCGTAGACCAGCGGGTACAGCTGGCCGTCGAGTGCCAGGTTCTGCGCGACGAACAGCTCGAACGGGTCCTGCACGACCATCGTGTCCTCGACGTAGCGGCGCAGCACCTGCCAGCGCGGGTCGGCCAGCCAGTCGTTGCGGCCCGCCTCCAGCACGCCGGGCTCGTCGAGCGCGAGGCCCAGGCGCGTGAGGTACTGCGCCACGCCCAGGTGGTCCATCGCGTGGAACATCGCCGGCGCGGTGAAGGCGGTGCCCCAGCCGTACGCACACACCGAGGCGTTGTTCTGGTTGCCGGCCCACGCCGCATGGCGCAACGGCATCAGCACGTCGCAGGCCTTCGCACGCACGGTGTCGGTCATCTTCGCCACCAGCCCGCGCGACTCGACGAACTGGTAGTTCGACTCCATCGCGTCCTGCTGGCGGGCGCGGGTCATCGTCCAGGTCGCGTAGTAGAACTGGCGCGGGTCGCGCAGCGCATACCAGTCCGCCATCTGCACCTGCGTGCGGGACCGGTCGAAGAGCTCATGCGCCGGATCCCAGGTCGGGCGGTAGTGGAAGTTGATCTCGGACTGCGCGCCGAGCGTGGCCTCCTGGTAGCGCGTGGCGACCTTGTCGCCGCCGATGTGCTGCG
The DNA here is from genome assembly GCA_964517545.1 of uncultured Burkholderiaceae bacterium. GTDB lineage: Bacteria > Pseudomonadota > Gammaproteobacteria > Burkholderiales > Burkholderiaceae_C > CAZFET01. The sequence goes on along the minus strand of CAZFET010000011.1, from coordinate 261 downwards.
TGACTTTCGCGTTGGTGTGGCGCAGCGGCTTGATCTCGCGCGTCTGCAGGTCGATGTTCATCGGGCTTGTCTCCTGGTCAGGGATGGATCAGTCGGCCAGCCGCTCGACGCGGTTGGCGGTGCAGAACTCGTCGAAGGCCGCGGTCGGCATCAGCAGCTCGACGGTCAGCTCGGGGCCGCCGATCGAGAACTCGAAGGCCACCAGGCCTTCGCGCGGCGAGCCTGTCACACGCACGAACTTGCGGCTCATGTCGAAGGTCT